>CADBOI010000049.1 GCA_902796335.1 uncultured Spirochaetales bacterium | reverse complement strand
GGTGTTGCGAACAGCATCACCAGATTGAAAGTCCTTGGATTGAGTCCAAGTGCGACCTTGCTTCCGAAATAGGAACCGGCCAAAGCTCCGACCATCGACGGAATCAGACTTGGAAGATGGACGTTGCCCGTCCTGATGTAGTTGATGGACGCCACGGTGCCGCCGATAAGGGACGAGAACTTGTTGGTTCCCAGCGCATACTGGTCCCTTATTCCAACAGCCTGATATGAATTCAGGCTGATCAGCCCTCCTCCACCGGCAATGGAATCTATGAAACCGGCAAGAAAGATCAGCGGACAAAGAATAAGAAGTTGTGTCATGGCCCAATTATTCTCCCAAAATACCTGCTTGTTCCAGTCTATCTAACGGCAAACGCATCATGAAGATTGTCCAGGAAACTGCTTTTGTAGCGGATTTTTGCATTCTCGTCCTTGTAGTAGACATGAAGCACATCCGCAGGCATGCAGTTGTCCAAGGGAATAATCCTTACATTTCTGTTCAGTTCTCCTGCGTAGTTTCTCAGGAACATGTCCGAGTAGATGGTCAGTGCCATTTCCTTCTGAGCAAGGGCAAAGGCCGTCTGGGAATTGTCCGTCTCAAGAAGGATCTTGGGAGTAAGCTTCCGGCTGCGCAATGCGTTGTCGAACTTGTCACGGCTTCTGTTTCCCGGATTCAGAAGGACGAACGGACAGTCTATGACATCCTCGATCCTGAAGTCCCTAGGCCCGGACGACAGAATCTTCTGGGCAATCTTATCCCCCACAGTGCTTGTCAGGACCTTCTCCGGAATGACAATGAAGAAGTGCTCCTCGAACAGGGGATCTCGTGAAAGGCCCTCGATATCGGGATTGTCAGCGGTGATCCAGAAGTCGAGCTCACCGCGAATCAGGCGTTCCATGAGGTTGCTAGAATGCTCCTCGAATATGTTTATGTGGACATGGGGATGATCCAGCGCATACTGAGGAAGAACCAGCGGAAGGATGAACTGGCCACGTGTGAACGAAAGACCCAGTCTGAGCTCTCCCCTTTCCTCCTTGCGGATGTTGTTCAGCTGAGCATTCAGACTGCTGTTGATGGCGTCAAAGCCTTGTACGGCCTCGTAAAGGCATCGGCCAGCATCGGTAAGGGAAAGGCGGGGATTGCGGTCGAAGAGTCTGACCCCAAGTTCGTTCTCCAGATTGCGGATATGCGAGCTCAGAGCCTGCTGTGAGATATAGTGCTTCTGGGCTGCGTGGGTGATGTTCAGGTCTTCTGCTACGGTCTTGAAATATGTGAGTGCGAGGAAGTTCATAGCCCATGATAACCACAAGTAAATGGTTGTGGCAAGTATCCACATTTGTTTGGAAAATAGTGTTTTGAATTTTTTTGCATTTTTGCTACATTTTCATTCAAATGCAGGAGGAATTACATGAAAAAAATAGCTTACTTATTGGTTCTCGCATTTTTCTCAATTTCAATGGTATTCGCAGGCGGATCCAACGAAACCGCAGTTGACGTCTCAAAGAGCGCTGCAAACGTCGATACACATACAGTTGCAGTCGGTGCAGTTGTAATTGCACGTGATGATGTCCCGACAGACGAAATCTACGCAATCGTTTCCTCGATTTTCGAGAATAAAGATGCTATCACAGCTCAGCATGCAAAGGGAAAGGAACTTGACCTTGCATTCGCATCCTCTGTCACAGCAGTCCCGTACCATCCGGGCGCAGCAAAGTACTTCGCAGAGAAAGGCTACAACGTGGCTTCCGTCAAGGACGGAGCCGGCAACGGCAAGGTATCTTCACTGGCATTCGGAACCGGTGGTGACACAGGAACATACTACGGATTCGGAAGCGTTCTGGCTGGTTATGTCACAAAGAACACTCCGTATTCTGTCACAGCAGTCACATCCGGCGGATCAAAGGCCAACATTGAGGATCTGACATCCAACGATGTCCAGCTTGGTTTTGTCCAGTCCGATGTCATGAGCTATGCCTTCAACGGCCAGAGACTGTTCGACACTCCGGTCAAGGGCTTCAGCGTTGTCGCTGCCCTCTACATGGAGCAGGTCCAGATCGTCACAACAAAGAGCTCAATCACAAGCGGTGCAGACCTCAAGGGCAAGTCAGTCTCCATCGGAGCTGTCGGTTCGGGTGTCTACTTCAACGCTATCGATGTCCTGACAGCCTATGGTCTGACAGAGAAAGACATCAAGGCAGTCTACCAGAGCTTCGGCGATTCAGCTGACAGCCTCAAGGACGGCAAGATCGATGCAGCATTCATCGTTGCAGGTGCTCCGACAACAGCAATCACAGACCTCGCCACCGCAAAGACCGTCTTCCTGGTCAACATCGATGATGCACATGCCGATTCACTTATCGCCGCATCCCCGTTCTACAGCAAGTACACAATCCCTGCAGGGACATATGGGTCGAAGTGATGTCTGAAAAGAAACATGGAGAGATGTCCGCTGATGAAATCATGCGGAAATATGACAAGGAATCCGCTACAAGGATCTGGACGGGCATCCCTAAGAAAGCAGTAACGGTCATTACAGCACTGTTTTCAGTCTACTGTATCTGGTCCACGCTGTTCTCCACAGCTGACATCCCAGTGAGGCTTACAGCCTTTCTGGGATTCAGTGTGATAATGGGATACCTCACCTATCCGGCATCCAAGAAGCATGTAAGGGAAAACTTCATCCCGTGGTATGACATTGTGATCATGGCCGTGGGAGCTTTCTGCTTCTTCTACTACTGCCTCAACTACAACCGTCTGGTCATGACAATCACGTCCGCCAGCAAGATCAACCCGGCAAGCGAAACGGCTATCAAGGGTGCGGTCTTCTATCTGGCAATCGGAATCATCTCCATTCTGGTCATGGCCGAGCTGTGCAGAAGATGCGTGGGACTTCCGATTCTCTTTGTGGTCGGCGCTCTGCTCATCTACACCTTCGCAAGCGGACAGAACCTTCCCAGAGTCATCTACACGATGTTCTTCGGAACAAGCGGACTGATGTCCACACCTCTTCAGGTCTGTGCGAAGTTCATTGCCCTGTTCATTGTCTTCGGAGCTTTCCTTGAGAGAACCGGAATCGCAAACTTCTTCATCGATATTGCGAACTCCCTGGTCGGATGGGCATCAGGCGGACCTGCCAAGGTCGCAGTCATCTCCTCAGCCCTCTGCGGAATGGTCTCCGGTTCAAGCGTTGGCAATACCGTCACAACCGGCTCCATCACCATACCGATGATGAAGAAGACAGGATACAAGGGCGAGTTCGCCGGAGCCGTCGAGGCCGCAGCCTCCACAGGCGGACAGATCATGCCTCCAATCATGGGTGCAGCCGCATTCCTGATGGCTGAGTACATGGGCGAGCCTTACATCCGTGTTGCTCTCTGGGCAATCCTTCCGGCAGTCCTCTACTTCGCAGGAATCTTCATCTCGGTTCACCTTGAAGCAAAGAAGCTCGGTCTCAAGGGCATTCCCCGCGACAATCTTCCCAAGCTCAGATACCTGCTGAAGGACATCTACCTTCTTCTGCCTCTGATCCTTCTTGTGACCCTGGTTGCAGGAAACATCAGATCCCTGTCCTACTCTGCGTCCATCGCAATCGCAGTGGCCATTCTGGTCGCCATCCCCGGACACCTCAAAGCTGAGAAGTCTGTAGCGGGTGCAGCAAAGAAGACAGGAAGCATGATAGTCGAGTCCCTCTCGGCCGGTGGAAAGAGCTGCATCACAGTTATCGTCGCATGTTCTATGGCCGGTATGGTCGCAGGCTGCATCACGGTCACAGGCCTTGCCTCCAGGCTCATCGGCGCCATTGTCTCCATCAGCGAGACAATCCCCTATCCGATGCTCGGTCTGTTCATCGCACTGGTTCTCACGATGTTCTGCTGCATCATCCTCGGAATGGGTGTTCCCACAACAGCCAACTACTGCATCATGGCATCAACCTGCGCTCCTATTCTAATCCAGCTGGGTATTCCCCGCGTTGCAGCACATTTCTTCGTGTTCTACTTCGGAATAGTGGCCGACATCACACCGCCGGTAGCCCTTGCTGCCTACGCAGGTTCTGCCATTGCAAGATCGGATCCCATGAAGACTGGTGTCAATGCCACAAAGCTGGCAATCGCCGCCTTCATCGTTCCGTACATGTTCTGTCTGAACCCGTCCATGCTCCTGATGAACAACGGAGTCCTGATGGCAATCCAGAGTGTAATCACTTCACTCATCGGTCTCTTCGGAGTCTCAATGGGACTGGAAGGCTATCTCAGTGGAAAGATCAAAACACCGTTCAGAATCCTTGCAGCTGCGGCTGGTCTTCTTCTGATTTACCCGGGCACGATATCCGACCTTATCGGAATCATCGGAGTCGGACTTGTAATAGTCCTGAACGTCCTGAGCGCCCGTTCGGCGAAGAACGCAAACCCCGCAGTCTGAACCACAGTTCAGCGAAAGCACAAGAGGCCGCACACACATAGCGGCCTCTTCTTTTTACCTTTAGCACGATTGTTCATTGGCTGTGGGTTGCCTGTGCAGCGCTTTGCACATGCCAGGCGGGGCGCGGCCTTCAGCCTTGGCGCCCGACGCC
>CADBOI010000048.1 GCA_902796335.1 uncultured Spirochaetales bacterium | reverse complement strand
TCATGTCTCCGCAGACCAGAACAAGACATCCGGGATTGTCCTGCCTGATCTGACGTGCGACATCCCTGACAACAGAAGCCTGACTGGTCCTTTTGGAAGCGTTTTCGGCAACTCCTCCCACGTTCGATTTGAAATGAACGGCAAGGACAAAGAGCTTTCCGCCCTCAGTGTCAAACCCGGCTTCCAGAACAGGTCTGACATCCTCTCCTGTTTCATGGATCCGGGCACTGCAGATGGGAATGCTGCTGGCTACTGCAGTCTGGATGGCACCTCCCCCAGAACCCGCACAGGCGTAGTAACGAATGCCCATTTTTGCAAGTTTTCCTGATTTTATCAGGTCTTCAACCACATCTGGGTTCTCGATCTCATTCAGAACCATGATATGGAATCCGGCAGAAGGAAGACATGCCAAAACCCTGCTGGCGTTTGAAAGGCGGGTCTCGTAGGCACTCTGGGACCACCCCGATGACGGCTTGTACTCGTCATATTCGTTGCCGTCCACTTCTGCGTTGAACAGGTTCTGGACGTTCCATGTAGATATGCACAATCCTCCGACCGAATCGGTCACCCCCTGTCCGTTGCAGGAGACCGCCATGAGGATTGCCAAAACGATAATAAGGACAACAAACAAAACAACTCTGAGTTTTCGCATACAACCCTATTCAGGAAAAATGTCGAAAACATTCAGGTTTCTGAGAAAAAAAGTTTGAAAAAAGTCCTTCTGGATTGCTGAGCGGCTTACAGGCTTGCCCTGTCCGGAACAATCCTGCTGATCAGTCCGTACTCAAGAGCCTGGTCGGCATCAAGCCAGTGGTCTCTGTCTGTGTCGACCGTGACCTTCTCCAGATCGGCTCCGGTGGCATCGGCAATGATCTTGTTCAGCTTTGCCTTCATCTTCTCAAGCTGCTGGGCGTGGATCTCGATCTCGGTTGCATTGCCACGCATCTGGCTCAGCGGCTGATGGATCAGATAGGAGGAATTCGGAAGTCCCACCCTTCTCTCTGCGGGAACTGCGAGAAGAATCAGTGCAGCTGCGCTTGCCACAAGGCCCATTCCTACCATCGTCACCGGACAGGAGACGAACCTGATCATGTCGTAGATTGCAAAACCTGCGTCGACATCGCCGCCCGGGGAGTTGATGAAGATCCTCACGGGGTCGTTGCTTTCGGACTCAAGAACAATGAGATCCTTGATGAGTCTGTCGGCAGAATCCTTGTTTACCTCTCCGGAAAGAAACAGCGATCTGGTTTTCAGAAGTCTGTCATACTGTCCGGGGTTCTCCTGTTTCTGCTCTGTTTTGTTCTCTTTGTCTTCCAACTGCATAGCGCCTCCGTAGATACCTCGTTAAAAATAACAGTATTCTCGCTTAATTACAACCTTGGAAGCCCACACCAAAACCGATATACTTCATAACCATGAAATGTGCATCCATCGCCATCATCGGGCGCCCGTCATCCGGTAAATCCACTCTGCTGAATACAATCTGCGAGTCCAAGGTCTCGATCACCTCACCCACGCCTCATACCACAAGGAACGCCATCCGCGGCATCTACACGGATTCCCGCGGCCAGCTGATCTTCACCGACACCCCGGGCTTCCACATCTCCGAGAAGAAATTCAACCGCAAGATGCAGGACATCGCCGTGGCGTCCCTCGAGGAAACCGATGCCGTCCTGTACATGGTCGACGCCACACGCAAACCCGGAAGCGAGGAGGATGCCATCACCTACATGCTCAGCGGTCTGTCGGTCCCCGTGGTCTGCTGCATCAACAAAAAGGACATCCTCTCCGACAGCCAGATTGAGGACGCCGAGCAGTACCTGAAAAAGAGTATGCCCGGCCGCGCCGTACTGGTTGCATCAGCAAAGATGGACGAAGGCGTGGACGAGATCCTCATCGAGCTCTTCAAGCATGCTCCGGAAGGCCATCTTCTCTATGACGAGGACACCTGGACAGACCAGAACCTCGAGTTCCGTGTCTCCGAGATAATCCGCGAGAAAGCCATGAACTCGGTTACC
>CADBOI010000047.1 GCA_902796335.1 uncultured Spirochaetales bacterium | reverse complement strand
TCGGCAATCTTCGCACAAGCCTCAGGCGTCGGGCGCCAAGGCTTAAGGCCGCGCCCCGCCTGGCATGTGCAAAGCGCTGCACAGGCAGCACACAGCCAATGAACAATCGTGCAAGGATGCGGAAATATGAAGGTGGATAACATAGGTGGTTGACATACATTTTAGAATCTGCTTAAATGTTTAAGTGATAAACGGAGGTGCTAGAATGAAGAAGACATACAAGATCGATGTTGATTGCGCAAACTGCGCGAACCTCATGGAGCAGGCTGCAAAGAAGACCAAAGGTGTTGCAGATGCAAATGTTAACTTCATGGCTCTGAAAATGAGCGTCGAGTTCGAAGAGGGTGCTGACGAGAAGGCCGTCATGAAGGATGTCTTCAAGGCCTGCAGGAAAGTGGAGCCCGACTGCGAGATCGAATTCTGAGAATTCTGCCTAAGTAGAATCCGAAATAGGAAGTGAGAAGATGCTGAAGATGAACAGAAAACAGAAGAAGATGCTGATACGGATCTGCATTGCCACGTTCATGCTGGTGGGTCTGATGATTGTCAGAAAGACAGGCCTGGTTCCGCAGGACGGCACGTTCGGTTTTGTGTTCTACCTGACGCTTTATCTTGCCACATACCTTGTGATCGGATACGACATCCTGCGCAAGGCGGTGAAGGGAATACTGAACGGCAGGCCGTTCGATGAATGTTTCTTGATGGCGTTCGCCACGGTGGGAGCCTTTGCACTTGCGCTGTATGAAAGAAGCGGAGACTACAACGAGGCAATAGCCGTCATGCTGTTCTACCAGATCGGCGAGCTGTTCCAAAGCTATGCTGTGGGGCAGAGCCGCAGGAACATCAGCGACCTGATGGACATCCGTCCCGACTATGCGAACATCGAGGAAAACGGTGAGGTGAAGCAGGTCGATCCCGATGAGGTCCAGATAGGTACTGTGATTCTTGTCCAGCCGGGCGAGAAGGTTCCGATCGACGGAGTGGTAGTGGAGGGAACCTCCAGCTTGAATACAGCCGCACTGACCGGAGAAAGCGTCCCCAGGGACGTCTCCGAGGGAGATGAGATTGTCAGCGGATGCATAAACATGACCGGAGTTCTGAGAATCAGAACCACCAAGGCATTCGGCGAATCCACAGTCTCAAGGATCCTCGAGCTGGTTGAGAACGCCAGTTCCAGAAAATCGCATTCCGAGGAGTTCATCGCAAGATTCGCCAGAGTCTATACCCCGGTTGTTGTGTTCAGTGCAGTTGCGCTTGCAGTCCTTCCGCCGCTGGTTAGAATCATTTTCAACATCGGACCCGCGATGTGGAGCAGCTGGGTATACAGGGCGTTGACGTTCCTGGTCATCAGCTGTCCGTGCGCGCTGGTTGTCAGCATTCCGCTGAGCTTCTTCGCAGGAATCGGCGGAGCAGGACACGAGGGCATTCTGGTCAAGGGAGCCAACTATCTGGAAATCCTTTCCAAGACGGATACCATAGTCTTTGACAAGACCGGAACCCTGACCAGAGGTGTGTTCGAGGTTGTTGATGTCCACCACAACACGATAGAGAAGGAAAAGCTCATCGAGTATGCGGCGCACGTGGAGTGCTACAGCTCGCATCCGATCAGCAAGAGCCTTCTGAGCGCATACGGAAAACCTGTCGATCGTGAGAAGGTCAGCGATGTCCGCGAGATCGGTGGTCACGGAGTCGTCGGTGTGGTTGACGGACACAATGTGGCGGCAGGCAACATCAAATTGATGCGCCAGCTGGGTATTGAAGTCCATGAGTGCCACAGCGTGGGAACGATAGTCCATATCGCCATAGACGGCGAGTATTGCGGACACATTGTCATCTCCGATGTGGTGAAGCCGACATCAAAGGATGCCATTGCTTCCCTGAAGGCTTCCGGTATCAGCAGGACGGTCATGCTCACAGGCGATGCCGCAAGGATTGCCGACAAGGTCGCTTCCAATCTCGGTATTGACGAAGTCCACAGCGAGCTTCTTCCCGAGCAGAAAGTGGAGCAGGTAGAGCGCCTGATTTCGGAGAAGAAGGACAAGAACAGGGTGGTCGCTTTTGTGGGAGACGGAATCAACGATGCTCCGGTCCTCACCAGAGCCGACATAGGAATTGCCATGGGTGCCATGGGATCCGACGCCGCAATCGAGGCTGCAGATGTTGTGCTCATGGATGACGATCCCATCAAGATTGCAAAGGCTGTCCGGATTTCCGGAAAGTGCATCAGGATAGTCCATCAGAACATCGTGTTCTCGTTGCTTGTAAAGTTCGCCTGCCTTGCTCTGGGTGCTTTTGGAATCGCAAACATGTGGGCTGCGATCTTCGCCGATGTCGGTGTCATGGTCCTGGCCGTCCTTAATGCAATCAGGGCTCTGAGAACAAAAAACCTATAGACAAATACCCAGATAAAAAAACAGTCTGAAACACAACGGGTTTCAGACTGTTTCTGTTTGACCAAAAGGGTCGTTAATTCAGATTTCTTTCAAGAACCTTTGCAATCTTGTCAGCTGCCTCATCGATCAGGTCCTTTG
>CADBOI010000046.1 GCA_902796335.1 uncultured Spirochaetales bacterium | reverse complement strand
GAGTCCCATGGATGTGTCGATACAGATTCCGTTCTTGACCGCGCTGACCGATGCACCGTTTCCGATGTGGCAGATGATGACGTTGGTATCCTTGTTCTCTTTTCCGAGGAGGACGGCAGCTCTCTTTGCGCAATAGAGATGGCTTGTTCCGTGGAAGCCGTAGCGCCTTACGTTGTACTTCTCGTACCACTCGTACGGTACTGCGTACATGTATGCCTCAGGCGGCATTGTCTGATGGAAGGCTGTGTCCATGACGATTGCGTGCGGGACGTTCGGCATGACCTTTCTGGCTGCCTCGATTCCCATGATGTTAGCCGGCATGTGGAGCGGTCCGAGCGGGATGAGCTGCTTCAGCTGCTCGACGACCTCGTCGGTGACAAGGGCGGATTTCTTGAAAACCTCGCCGCCGTGCAGGACCCTGTGTCCCACCGCGCCGATTTCGGAGACATCATCGATCACTCCGTATTTCTTGTCTGTGATGAGCTTTATGATGAGCTCGATGGCTTCCTTGTGGGTCGGGCATGAGAACTTGTCCTCAAACTCGTCCTTTCCTGTTGCCTTGTGCTCGATTGTGGAATACTCCAGTCCGATTCTTTCAACCACGCCAACTGCCAGGACATCCTTGTTGTCCCAGTCATAGACCTGGTATTTTGCGGAAGAGCTTCCGCAGTTCAATGTCAGAATGACCATTGCGTCCTCCAGATTTTCTTTTTTATGGTCGGGGATTTTCCCCGCAACGATTTGATTTAACCATAATGGGCAGTTATTTACAAGATAATAATACCTTATATGGCCTGAGTTGATTTTTTGGCGGTTTTTGCTTATTCTTGATTCATAATTCGGAGCGTCATATGAAGGTATATCTGTATAACACGATGTCGCGTGCAGTTGAGGAGTTCAAACCCATTTCGGACGAGTATGTGGGAATGTACTGCTGCGGACCTACGGTCTACAACTACGCGCATATCGGAAACCTCAGGACCTATATTTTCGAGGACACCCTCAAGAGGGTCCTCAGACATGCCGGCTACAAGGTGAAGCATGTCATGAACATCACCGACGTCGGTCATCTCACAGGTGACGGCGACGACGGCGAGGACAAGATGGAAAAGAGCGCCAGAGAGTCCGGAAAGACTGTCTGGGACATCGCCAAGTTCTACACGGACGCTTTCTTCAAGGACTACGACTCCCTGAACCTGATCCGTCCGGATGTGGTCTGTCCCGCAACCAAGCACATCGGCCAGATGATCAAGTTGATCCAGCGCCTCGAGGCCGGCGGACACACTTACATCGCAGGCGGCAACGTCTATTTCTCCATCGATACCTTCCCCGATTACGGAAAGCTTGCGAAGCTGAACCTCGACGAGCTCAAGAGCGGTGCCAGAATCGACATCGACTCCAACAAGAGGAACCCCAAGGACTTCGTGCTCTGGTTCACCAACAGCAAGTTCGGCGAGCAGGCCATGATGTGGGATTCCCCGTGGGGACGCGGATATCCAGGCTGGCACATCGAGTGTTCGGCCATGAGCATGCACTACCTGGGCGAGTCGTTCGACATCCACTGCGGTGGAATCGATGCGATTCCCGTCCACCATACCAACGAGATCGCTCAGAGCGAGGCTGCAACGGGCAAGAAGTGGGTCAACTACTGGATGCACGGCGAGTTCCTGCTCTCCGACAAGGGCAAGATGTCAAAGAGCTCGGGTGAATTCCTTACTTTGTCTGTACTTACAAACAGAGGCTACAACCCTTTGGACTACAGATACTTCTGCCTCGGAGCCACATACCGCACGCAGCTTCAGTTCTCATATCCGGGAATGGATGCTGCAAAGACGGCAAGAGCCGGTCTTGTGGAGCGCGTGGCGTCGCTGGGTGACCAGATTGCAGATGCTTCTGCCATCAGTGAGAAGACACGTTCCTACATGGACCAGTTCGACGGCTTCGTCTGCAACGACCTTGGGACTCCCGGAGCTCTTTCGGTTCTGTGGACAATGCTCAAGGACGAGTCCATCAGCAATGCCGAGAAGAAGTTCGCGGTCAACTACATGGACCAGGTCCTGGGTCTGGGCCTTGATGCTGTGAAGGCCTCCGGAAGCGGTGAGTCCGACATTCCGGAAGAGGTCATGAAGCTCGTCAGTCTCCGTGCCGAGGCCAAGAAGAACAAGGATTGGACATCTGCCGACATGTACAGGAAGCAGATTGATGATATGGGTTATTTGCTCAAGGATACGCCGACCGGACCATCTTTGCAAAAAAAGGTGTGAAATCGGAGTAACTTTTGTTGAGGATGATTGTTAAAGTTTATGGAAATCAGAAGCGGCGATGAGTTAGCCTTCAGACAGGTTTACAACGAGGTGTTTCCGGTTGTGATGAAAGTGGCGTACCACGTCACCTACAATCAGGATGTTGCCGAGGACATCTGTCAAGATGCATTCATCAGATTCTATGACAAGGACATGTCGTTCCCTTCGATGGACGACGCGAAGTTCTGGTTGATCCGGGTTGTTAAGAATCTGGCCATCAACCACGTCAAGAGGAAGATGAGGGAAAGTGCATCGCTGGAAAAGGTCATGAGGGGCCCCCTGGTCAATCCTTTCAAGGACGGTGCCTCGGAGCTTATCCTCAAGGAGTCAACCGCAGCGGTCAGAAAGGCAGTCAGCGAGCTTCCTGAGATCTACAAGACTGTGATTGTTCTTCGTGAATACGCAGGCCTTGACTACAAAGAGATAGCAAAGGTCCTGAAGATTTCGGAGAGCAATGTCAAGGTTCGGGTGCATCGGGCCCGCAAAGAGCTCGAGACAATGCTGAACCGGGAGGAAGTGAATGTGCCTTGATGATCAGATTCTTAACACATATCTCGACAATGAGCTTACTGAGCCTTGGAAGAGCCAGGTTGAAGAGCACCTGAGCTACTGTCCGAGCTGCAGAACCAGATATCAGAATCTTCTTCAGGTTTCGGATGCCATCAGGTCAGCCGCTCTGACAGAGGAAGAGATCCAGCCCCATCAGGACAGGGTTCTGTCCATGATCGAGAAGAACTACCTTTCTAAGGGCAAGTCGAAGAAGTCGTTCCTGCGCAGGACTTTCAAGGTCTCCGGTCCCCAGCTGATTGGTGTCGCAGCTGCATTCGTCGTCGTGTTCGTAGGTTCCTGGGCTGTTCTGGGCAACAACGGTAGCAGCGACGGATCCATCATCCTTCCTGATGTGAACACCACAATCGATCTGAACAACATCACTCAGGCAAGGTCTTCCGATAACGCCACCACTTCCAAGAGCCTTGAGAACTACACTCTGGATGAGATCCTCAAGAACCTTGATGCACGTGGATACGATGTCGACATCAGGCTCAAGAGCATCCAGCCTCTTTCACTGGACAAGATGAATTCCGAGGTCAAGGTAATCGCCACAGTCCAGGACAAGGGAATCACAATCACCTCCGACGGTCTTGCAAGGAACGCGGATGGTGCGATCGTCGCAACAGGTGTTCTTGTTGACGGCAACAAACAGGTTGTTGCATCCGACGGTACTGTTATCTTCACCTCTGAAGAGACTCAGGTCGTCGAATGATTCAAAAGTACAACATATGCCCGTGGAACCTCGCTCGTTGAGCGGGGTTCCTTTTTTAAGCTCAACCGCAGTCTCAGCATGTTTTGATGTTATGTTTGTAATATTCATCCCAAATCCAGATTTCTGTGTTTTGGTATGCAGGTTTTTCCTTTGATTCTTGGGGCTTTGCATCCAGATTCTTTGTTTTGGAAAAAACGGATGCAAAAAACTGCCAGCCTTTGCCACCGGAAACAGGAACTTGGCTTGTTTGG
>CADBOI010000045.1 GCA_902796335.1 uncultured Spirochaetales bacterium | reverse complement strand
CTGTCCGACCTTGTAGAGATCGGCATATGAGGAATTGGTGCAGGACCCGATCGCCACCTGGTTGACCTTGAGACCTGCGATCTCACTCACCTTCTTAACGTTTCCCGGTGAATGCGGGCATGCTGCCATAGGAACAACCTCTGAAAGATTGATCTCGAACAGGCCGTCATAGTGGGCATCGGGGTCGGCGGCAAGAGGCTTGTAGCTATCCTCCCTTCCGTTCGACTTGAGGAATTCAAAGGTTGTCTCGTCCGACGGGAAGACGGATGTGGTTACGCCGCATTCGGCACCCATGTTGCAGATTGTGGCACGTTCGGGAATGCTCAGACTTGAAACGCCCTCTCCAGTATATTCAAAAACGGTGTTCACGTTGCCCTTGACACCGAAGTGTTCGAGAACAGTGAGAATAACGTCTTTTGCAGTGCAGAAAGGTCTGAGCTTTCCAGTAAGACGTATCTCTATAACCTTGGGACAGATGATGGAGAACGGGACACCTGCCATGGCCAGGGCAACATCCAGTCCGCCGGCTCCTATCGCGATCATTCCTATTCCGCCGCCTGTTGGAGTGTGGGAATCAGATCCGATCAGAGTCTTTCCCGGAACTCCGAAGCGCTCCAGATGAACCTGATGGCAGATTCCGTTACCGGGTCTGGAGAAAACAATGCCCTTGGCTGCAGCTATGGACTGAAGGTATCTGTGGTCGTCGGCATTCTCGAATCCGACCTGGACGGTGTTGTGGTCAACATAGCTTACGGCAAGCTCGTTTCTGATATGGTCCAGTCCGAGCGATTCGAACTGAAGATAGGCCATGGTTCCGGTGGCGTCCTGCGTCAGCGTCTGGTCAATTCTCAGATCTATGCTCTTTCCTGCCTCAAGTGCGCCGCCTTCGATGTGCGAAGCCAGAATCTTGTAAGTTACTCCGAATCCCATGGTTCCTCCAATATAATATTTATACCATTTTAGTGAATTGTTATTCAATAATAACTCAGAGCTTCCTGAGGAATGAAGCAAGAAGTTTTCCTATCACGTTGTGGCCTGCATCGTTGAAATGAAGACCGTCTCCGGTGTACTTCTCACAGTCATCCGGCCTGTTGGGATCAATGCCCAGTTCCTCGTACATGTTGAGAACCGGAATGTTGTTCTTTCTGCAGATCGCGACTTCAGCATCCACATAGTCCTTCAGCGGCTGACCTGTTATCCCGCATTTGATCTTCTTCTCTTCAGGAGCAAGAGTATCGCCGACTCTGTGTGCAGGTGTCATCATCACAAGGACAGCAGAAGGATACAGCTCGCGGATCTTGCCGATCAGGTAGTTCACGCTGCCGCAGAAGGTCTTTCTGTCCTGGTCATCGATATTGCCCAGAGGAGCATCACCGTGGCCGTAGTCGTTGGTGCCGCCGAAGACCACTATGACATCGGAAGTCGGGTCCATGTCGAAGCATCGGCCGCAGAAATTCAGATCGTGGCGGGCTTTCTCGCTTGGTGTGAACTGGTGGGAAATCCTTGTCCCGCTTATTCCGTAGTTGTTGACTTTGCCAAGGCCGAGCTCGCGCATGACAACGTTGTCATATCTGTTGTTCTTAATGTCGGATACACATGCACCCTCAGTGATGCTGTCACCGAGAAAACTTACAGTCTTACCTTTGAGATCCATGCTCAAAACCTCCCGGACATGAGCACATTATATCAAAAATATAGTAAAGAGAAACGTCCTATGAGCTTTTCAGTCTTCCTGTCCGCTCTGATGGAGTTTTGAGAGCTTGGCCATGTACGACGGAACATCAATGTTCTGAGGACAATGCTCCGTACAGGATCCGCATCCGATGCAGTTTCCCGGAAGTTTGTCAGGCTCAACGTCCTTCAGATTGTCTTCCCATCTCCTGTTGTATTTATAGTCGTTGTAGACTTTTAACAGCTCTGGAATGTCCAGCTTCATCGGACATCCCGGCGTGCAGTAATGGCAGCTTGTACATGGAACCGTGAAACCTGCCTTGAACTCATGAGTGATCTCTTTCAAAAAAGCCACCTGCTCGGTGTCTAGGGCATTGTCCTTTTCAAATGTATGCAGGTTGTCCTCAACCTGCTCCATGTTTGACATGCCGCTCAGCATTACAAGCACGTTGTCATGCGTCATCAACCACCTGAAGGCCCATGAAGACACAGACCAGCCCGGCTGAGCCTGCTGAAGTCTTGCATCCAGTTCCGGAGTCAGACTGGAAAGCCTGCCTCCGCGGACAGACTCCATGACAATCACAGGAATGTTTCGTTTTGTGAGGATGTCGTATTCCTCTTTTGCTGTCCCGAACTCCCAGTCCAGATAGTTCATCTGAATCTGTGCGAAATCCCACTTGTACGCATCTGCAAAGCGTCTTAGAGTATCGGGCTGAGCATGAGACGAGAACCCGAAATAAGTGATCTTGCCCTCTTTCTTCATCTGCTCGAAGTACTCTATGCAGCCGCAGTTCAGCAGGTTGTCGATGTTGCGCTCTGTCATGCAGTGAAGCAGATAGAAATCAATATGGTCGGTCTGGAGCCTTTCAAGCTGCTTCTTGAATACTGCCTTATAGTCAGGATTGGCCCTGTAGTTGAACTTGGTGGCAATGTAGAAGCTGTCGCGGGGATAGTTCTTCATAGCCTGGCCCACGCAGCGCTCGGAGTCTCCGTCCTGATACACATAAGCCGTATCGTAGTAGTTGACCCCGTTCTTCATTGCCAGGTCTATCATTTTATGAGCCTCGGGATAGTCTATCGGATACTCGCCGCGCCTGCCGTCCACGGACGGAAGCCTCATGTTTCCGAACCCAAGCTTGGAAACCTTGATCCCCTTGAAATCGCTGTATGTCATAACCCCTCCTGAAAGATTCTGATTGCATAATAATGCAAATCCAAAGAAAAAGCCACCGGAAAGGCATCAGGTCTGTTTCCCCTCTGCTTCAGCAATAATCAAATCCATATCATTTAGTACATCCTTCGCATCGCGTCCTGGTTTTCCTGATGCACGTTCATATTGTGCAGCCAGCAAATCGGCATATACAGATTGTTCCGAGCTAAGAGAGAGACTCAACGGAACAGCCTTGTCACGTACAATCTGATTCAGGAACATATTAATTGTACCATTCATGTTCATTCCCAATTGCGACAGTATCTTTTCCGCCTTTGTCTTCAATTCCGAATCAACTCTGATACTCATGTTTACGGTTGCCATTTTGTTACCTCTGAAATGATTATCAGGAGTACCAATTACAATGTCAATACATTTGCGTATGCTTGAATGATCCATAGTATCCTCCTTATGGTTTCCGGATTCTACTGGGTATATTCCTGAATTTTGTTGATTTCATAAAAGATTTGGCAAAAGTTTTTTATTTTTGACGTCGTTTTTTTGAAGATTAAAGAAAAAGCCACCGGATTTGCATTCATCCGATGGCCTTGAACTCTTAAAGAGTTTCTATTACTTAGCCTTGCCCTGGTTTGCAACTGCTGCCATTCTGGCTGCGAGTGCCTCCTGGTCGCCCAGATAGTACTTCTTGACAACCTTGAAGTCATCGTCGAACTCATAAACAAGAGGAGCTCCGGTCGGAATGTTGACACCGAGGATCTCTTCCTTGCTGAGGTTGTCGAAATACTTCACAAGAGCTCTGAGTGAGTTTCCGTGGGCAGCGATGATGACACGCTTGCCTTCCTTCATGTCCTTCTTGATAACGGTCTCGAAGTACGG
>CADBOI010000044.1 GCA_902796335.1 uncultured Spirochaetales bacterium | reverse complement strand
CTTGCACTGAAAACGGTCATGATGACCAGGACCGCGATAAGAACTTTCTTAGCCATTCATCAACCTCTCATCAGTAGACATAGTATCCGGCAATCTTCGGGAGAACCCTGAACTCGGAATAGGACTTGTGAGATACGTCATAAGTCTTTTCCCAGCTCCACCAGGAATCCACGATGTATCTGCTGTAGTTTGCAAAGTAGTATGAGACAGAAGCCCCGGCGGTTATGGCGAAGCTCCTTCCGAGCTTATAAGATGCCTGGACATCGGCACCGGCTCCGAAATAGTTGTATTCAATCTTGTATCTGGCGTAGGGTCCGTTGTATTTGTAATCGGTTGTTTCGGTATAGAAATGGAAGCCCGCACCTATAAGCAGCGAGATGTCTCTTCCGGCATCAAACTTGAAAGCAGGTCCGATTCCGAGGAACACACCGGCCAGCCAGTCATCACTCTTCTCATCGTACCGCTTGAAGTTCAAGGGAATCGTGACTCCGACATCGGCATAGAGACCGACGATGCTGTCGTCCTTGAATGTATATTCCGAAACTGAAATCACCAGCGGATTGCTGCTTTCCGTTACTTCCAGTCCTTCTTTGGTTGTAAACTTGACCTTAGAGAAGCCCCAACCGACGCTCAAACCGGTAAAATCCTTGAATCCGTTCTCTGCGAACACACTTGCGCTGAAAACGGTCAGAATGACCATGATTGCGATAAATGCTTTCTTCATCTCTGTTTTTCTCCTTATTATACGCACCCCAATGAGGTACAAGTCTTTTTTATCATACGCTAAACATAGTGTAAACTCAACAAAAAACACTCACGCAGGAGATATAGCAACAAATACAGGCAACGGCATATCAGGTTTTCCCCAAAGCATGGGGAATCAATGCTATAATCCAACCGAACAACCATATGCGGGGAGACAAAAATGCAGCTGCTTGACCATGAAAGAAGACACATCGGGGCACTGAGGCCCTATCTTGCCGAATGCACGGTTCTTCTGAGAAAAACCGACGCATTCCCGCTGAAAGAGCCATGCAGCATCGCACTTCACGGAAACGGAGCAAGGCGCACCGTCAAGGGTGGTACGGGCTCCGGAGAGGTCAACTCGAGGTTTTTCGTCAACGTCGAGGACGGCCTCGAGCAGGCGGGATTCACCGTCACCACAAAGAAATGGCTGGATGCTTACGATTCAATCCGCATCGAAGCGAAAAAACACTTCATGGATACCGTCAGGGCCGAGGCAAGGGCACATCACCAGATGGCCATCATGTTTGCCATGGGAATGGTCATGCCCGAGCCAGAATATGACCTCGAGCTCGACCTTTCAGCCCAGGCTGCCGTCTATGTCCTTTCCCGAGACTCCGGAGAAGGCAACGACAGAAGGCCGGTCAAGGGCGATGTTTTTCTCACGGATTCGGAAAAACGGGACATCCTTGCCCTGAACAAGGCATACAAAAAGTTCATGCTTGTCCTCAATGTCGGAGGACCCGTGGACCTGAGAGGACTCGAGAGTGTGGGAAACATTCTCCTTCTTTCCCAGCTCGGAGTCGAGACGGGCTGCGCACTTGCCGACATACTGCTCGGACGGGAAACCCCTTCCGGAAAACTGGCAACCACATGGACCGCATGGGACGACTACCAGAGCATCGGCACTTTCGGAGACAACGACGACACCTATTACAAAGAAGGCATCTACGTCGGATACAGGTATTTCAATTCCATAGGGAAGCAGACCATGTTCCCGTTCGGATTCGGCCTTTCCTACACCTCGTTCAAGACCGATGCCAGACCTGTGGAGCTTGAAAACGACACGGTAAAAGTAGAGATAGACGTCACAAACACCGGAAAGCACTCCGGCAAGGAGATTGTCCAGGTCTACGCAAGCTGCCCCGGAGGCAGGCTGGACAAGCCATATCAGGATCTGGCAGGCTTTGCAAAGACAAAGGAGCTCAAACCGGGCGAGACCCAGACTGTTTCAGTCAGCTTCTGCATGAAGGACCTTGCCTCCTACGACACAGAATCCTCCTCCTTCATCCTCGAGAAAGGCGACTATGTCATAAGAAGCGGGAACTCAAGTGCCGCCACAGTGCCCATCGCAGTGATCAGACTGGATGAGGATGCAATCGTGCTCAAGGCAAAACCCTGCTGCGGCAAACCTGATTTCACGGACTGGAAGCCAGACAATCCCTGCAGGGAGGAGATTCCATCATTCGTTCCGGTCCTGCAGCTCAAAGCCTCAACCATCGGGACAAGGAGCGTGGACTACGATTCTCACTACCCCATCGATGATGAAGTCAGAAAGCTCACCGACAGCCAGCTTATCTATGCGAACATAGGGACCTTCAAGGAAAACGCAGGTCCACTGAGCGTCATTGGAAGCGCCAGCGCACAGGTGGCGGGAGCAGCGGGCCAGGTCAACACAAAGCTCAATGATGTGGGCTTCAGGACAATGGTGCTGGCGGACGGTCCTGCAGGACTGAGACTCATCCAGCACTTCTACAGGGACGGAAAAGGCGCCCACGGACTCGGATCATCATCCCATTCGGGCAGTTTCATGGAATACCTGCCCAAGGTTCTCAGGTTCTTAATGGATCTTGGAAGAAGGTCCAAACCTCCCCGAGGCAAACAGGAGGAAAGCCAGTACTGCACGGCAATCCCTATCGGAACAGCCATTGCCCAGAGCTGGAACACTGAATTCGCCCGCCTTTGCGGAGACATTGTCGGAACCGAGATGGAGATGTACGGTGTCCAGCTCTGGCTGGCCCCTGCCCTCAACATCCACAGGTCTATCCTCTGCGGAAGGAATTTCGAATACTATTCGGAGGACCCGCTTGTCAGCGGCATGATGGCGGCATCCATCACGATCGGAGTCCAGAACCACAAAGGCTGCGGAACAACCATCAAGCATTATGCCACCAACAACCAGGAGACAAACCGTTACGGAAACAGCAGCAACGTCTCCGAACGTGCTCTCAGGGAAATCTATCTGAAAGGCTTCGGCCTCTGCGTCAGGCTGTCTCAGCCGAAGTCTGTCATGACATCCTACAACCTTCTCAACGAAAAGCACACGGCCGAAAGCAGGGATCTGATCGAGAGCATACTCAGATGCGAGTTCGGCTTCAAGGGAATTGTAATGACCGACTGGGTCGTATCGGACGGAATAGGAAACAATCCGAAGGACATCCATCCAAAGGTGAAACCCCAGCTGACGGCAGCAGCCGGAAGCGACCTGTTCATGCCGGGATGCAAGAAGGACTACAACAACATGATGGCCGGCCTCGCAGACGGATCGGTGACCAGAGAGCAGCTTCAGATAAACGCCACCCGGGTCTACCGGATGGCGAAAGAACTCAGTGATGGAAAAGTCTGATGTTCGTGAAGACCAGGACCATGTCGTGATCGTCCGCAGCTACGACCACAAGGTCGTCACGGGTTGATCCGCCGGGCTCCGCCACAAACGAGACTCCCGACTT
>CADBOI010000043.1 GCA_902796335.1 uncultured Spirochaetales bacterium | reverse complement strand
GCTGAACTGGCCCATGATCACACTTGGTGCGGTCTCGTCGTTCGTGGCGTTCACGGGCCTGGTGATTTTCCACAAGGACATCTGGGTCGAGCTCAGAAAGCGCCTTCACATCAAATAGGAGATCTCAAATGGCTGACATCAAGGTCATCTGCTGCGACATAGACGGAACCCTGGTCCGTGACGACAAGAACCTGAGCGACGAGAACGCGAAGTGGATCCACAAGGCGGTCCACGAGAAGGGCGTCCATTTCACCCTTGTCAGCGGAAGACCCGTAAACGGAGTCCGCCCCTTCTACAAGAGGATGGGAATCACAGGCCCCGTCTCATGCTTCAACGGCGGAACCCTTCTGGATGAGAACGACAGGATCGTCGACGACCACCGCATGCCTCACGACCTTGCCATGGAGCTGTTCGAGATCGGCGAGAACATGACCCCTGACATAGTCATCTTCGACGGAATGACCTGGTATCTCAGAACACGTGACTGCTACTGCTACGCGCAGAAGAAGCGAATCTACGAATCCGACTGCGGCGTGGGTGATTTCAGGGAGCTTCTTGGCAAATTCGACACCAACAAGATGATCTTCATGTCCCCGGACAAGGAGGTTCTGGCCTCCATTCTGGCCGAGATCGAAAGGAAGATCGACAAGAGCAGATATACGGCATACAGGAACGCTGACTTCCTTGAAGTCATGCCCAGCGGCTATGACAAGTCGAGCGCCATCGACGCTCTTGCAAGGCTCTTCGATGTTGATCTTTCCCAGATAATGGCCCTTGGCGACGACTACAACGATATTCCCATGCTAAAGCGTGCGGGATGCTCCGTTGCCATGGCAAACGCCGTGCCCGAGGCGAAGGCCGCGGCCAAGTATATCACAGACACAAACAACAATGACGGTGTAGCCAAGGCGATAAAAAAACTGGTATTCGGATTAGAAGACTGAAAAGGAAGCAGAACATGATCAACATCAACGAAGTAATCGAGACCAACCAGATGATTGAGAAGGAGAACCTGGATGTGAGGACCATCACGCTTGGCATATCCCTTCTGGACTGTGTGAGCGACAACCTTGACGTCCTCTGCGACAACATATACAGACGCATCACCTCAACGGCCAAAAACCTTGTGAAAACCGGAAAGGACATAGAGCGCGAGTATGCCATTCCTATCGTGAACAAGAGAATATCTGTCACACCCATAGCACTCATCGGAGCCTCCGCATGCAGGACAACCGATGACTATGTTCAGATTGCAAAGACTCTGGACCGGGCGGCCAAGGAGGTCGGTGTCAATTTTCTGGGCGGTTTCTCCGCACTTCCTGCAAAAGGCATGACACGCTCCGAGGAGCTTCTGATAAGGTCCATTCCGAAGGCATTGGCAGAGACAGAAAGAGTCTGTGCCTCCGTGAACCTTGGTTCCACCAAGACCGGAATCAATATGGATGCCGTGAAGCTGATGGGCGAGATAATAAAGGAGACTGCTCATCTGACGGCCACCCAGGATTCCATCGGTTGCGCAAAGCTTGTGGTTCTGTGCAACGCCCCTGATGACAACCCGTTCATGGCAGGAGCCTTCCACGGTGTCACCGAGACCGATGATGTCATCAACGTGGGTGTATCAGGCCCGGGCGTCATAAACCACGCAATACAGAGCGTCAAGGGCCGGCCCTTCGGCGAACTCTGTGACACTATCAAGAAGACTGCATTCAAGGTCACCAGACTCGGCCAGCTTGTGGCTCAGGAAGCTTCCAGAAGACTCGGCATTCCGTACGGAATAGTTGACCTCTCTCTTGCCCCCACACCGGCTGTGGGAGATTCGATAGCAGAGATTCTGGAGTCCATGGGTCTTGAGATGGTGGGTGCACCCGGAACAACTGCGGCTCTGGCTCTTCTGAACGATGCCGTCAAGAAAGGTGGAATCATGGCTTCCAGCTATGTCGGAGGCCTTTCAGGTGCCTTCATCCCCGTTTCCGAGGATCATGGTATGATCAGCTCTGCAGTCAAAGGCTGCCTGACTCTTGAGAAGCTCGAGGCCATGACTTGTGTATGTTCCGTGGGTCTGGACATGATTGCCGTTCCCGGAAAAACAAGCGCCGCAACGATCTCGGGTATAATCGCAGACGAGATGGCCATAGGAATGATCAACCAGAAGACCACTGCAGTGAGGATAATCCCAGTTGAGGGAAAGGATGAAGGACAGACCGCAGAGTTCGGCGGCCTGCTGGGCAGCGGCCCGATCATGCGTGTGAATCCATATTCCTGCGAGGACTTCATAGCCCGCGGCGGCCGCATCCCCGCACCGGTGCACAGCTTCAAGAATTAAGAACCTATGGGTTTAGGTCATCTGCATACTTGGTTTGGCTCTCTGTGCACACTAAACTAAGTTTACTATGGCGTTTATGTAGACATGTCGTCACTTTTTATCTGATAAACACTGTTTAGTGTGTACAACGTGACGACTTGTCGATTTCATCCCGCAGGATTTATCAATCAGTGCTATTTTGTAGACGATAGTCTCATATAAAAATGTAATCCCTCTTTACAGTTGCCTTGAGATTGCTTTCAGGCTCAGAGCAATCTTCTCTCGCTTTCTTCACTGAATAATGCATATCTATCTTGTCAGATTCGTTCATATAAATGTTATAACTGCTTAAATCACACTTGGAGAATGTGTATACATTTTCATTAGTTCGAACAACAAATCCGGAATCTACCAGTATTTCATCACCCCTGTTGGTTTTAATTAAGTCTCTGACTATTATGATTTCGGATACCTTCTCATCTTTTAAGAATTGTACTGGCCTCCAACCCTTCGGATAGTAACGATTCTTAGTATCAGCTTTCTTGACTGTGAAACATGTTGCTTCATCATCAATTAACTTGTCCCCAGTCCAAAACCATTTAACTCCTTCTTCGTATGAATATACTTCAACGGCAAACTGTCCCATATTAAAACGAACAAATTCCATAAAGACTTTATATTTCGGCAGATAATCACCCTCAATAGATTTCAGAGTTTTCCCCTTCATAGAGGAGATTATTTCTATCATTTCTTTTTTTATTGTTAAATCAACCAT
>CADBOI010000042.1 GCA_902796335.1 uncultured Spirochaetales bacterium | reverse complement strand
ATAGGTAATTACGCATTCTATAACTGCACAAATCTTACAAGTATAGAGATTCCATCTTCCGTTACGAGCATAGGAGATAATGCATTCGATAACTGCACAGGTCTGGCGGAGATTTCTTTCCTAGGAACAACAGCACAGTGGTCTGATGTAAAAAAGGGTAATGTTTGGAAATACGGTGTCCCCTCTACTGTCATCCATTGCTCTGATGGGGATGTTTCTCTATGAACAAATTGTACATGCTCAGAATAGTACATAGATGTCTTAATTCTGACATTAGACGATTATTTCAACATAAGTATCTACTGGTCCTCCAGTTAGTACAGTAGTGAAGTACTCGACGCACTCTGCCAGCATTGGGACGAAGACCGTTGCCACACTTACAGAGAACGTGCAGTTTGGGTTTTCAAAACCATTAATCCATTTCGGCACTCCGGTTCACAGAATCGGGGTGTTTTTTATCTCATCGCCATTCTTGAGAACAACCCTGATGTCGGATGGTGAATAGACTATCAGCCCATCGCACAGGCTTGTCCAAAGGAATGGGGAGAAGGTATCGACAGGACCGTCCATATCGGCAAGGTGTTTGATGAAAGCATCTGCCTTAGCTTTTCGGAACTGCTTGTCTTTAATGGCAGCTTCAAGCTCCTGGACTTTAGTTTTTTCTGACTTGTATTTCTTAGAGATCTTGTCGTATTCCCTATTGAAAACGTCCTGATCAAGAGCCTTTGATGTATTGCGTGCCGTAGCCTGATTCATCTGTGTAGCATAGCCCAGCATTTTGGTGTTGTGTTCCTCAAGTTCAGATTCAAGGACTGAAGTATCGAATGCAACCGAACAGATCTCCTCATAGGCTGAAAGAAGTTCATCTTTTTTTTCAAATAATTTGTTCAGGGCTTTTACGACAGTATCTTTCATCACACTTTCGTTGATGTTTCCAGAAGAGCAGCGCTTATGGATTTTACCATATTTGTCATTGCACTGCCATATGACTGTCCGATATTTATCATTGCTGTGCCAGACTTTCGGTCCGAATATTGATCCGCATTGTCCGCACCGGACCCGACCTGTGAAGACCAGATCTTTCTTTTTTGAAGTGGTGGATTTATTTCTGCGAAGGATTTCTGCCTGTACCTCATCGAAGGTTACTGGATCAATGATGGCCTCATGGTCATGTTCAATGTAGTATTGAGTGACTTCTCCGTTGTTCCAGACCTTCTGACCTCCGATATAGTTCTTGCTGTAAGTTTTCTGTAGCAGAGCATCTCCCTTATACTTCTCGTTTCTCAGGATGCCATAGACACTGTCCACTTTCCATATGGATTTCCCTTTGACAGTAGGGATTCCTTCCTCTGTGAGTGCCTGGGCAATCTTCATGCCAGACATTCCGGAAAGGAACATGCTGAATATACGTTTAACGAGTTCCGCCTGTTCTTTGTTTACGATCATTGTTCCGTCAGGTCCTTTGTCATAACCAAGAAAAGTGGAGTAGGGCATGCTGTATTTGCCTTGGGAGAAACCTTTGCGGATTCCCCACTTGACGTTCTCAGATATACTGCGGCTTTCTTCCTGAGCAAGGGAGCTCATGATTGTAAGCAGGACTTCTCCTTTGCTGTCAAAAGTCCAGATGTTCTCCTTTTCAAAATAAACCTCAACACCTTTCTCCTTGAGTTTGCGGATAGTGACCAGGCTATCCACGGTATTGCGGGCGAAGCGAGATACAGACTTTGTGATGATAAGGTCGATCTTTCCCGCAAGGGCATCGGCGACCATTCTGTTGAAGCCGTCTCGTTTGGAGGTCACTGTACCGGAGATGCCTTCATCCGAATAGATGTCTACAAGAATCCAGTCTTCATGTCCTGAAATGAAGGTTCGGTAATAGTTCATTTGCGTCTCATAAGATGAGAACTGTTCATCATGATCCGTGGAAACACGTGCATAGCCAGCAACTCTGCGTTTTCTGGATGAGGCATTCTTTTTGCCAGTATTCTGGATGATAGTGGCTGGAATCGTGGTAATGGTCCTAGGCATAGCCTCTGACCTCCTGTTCCTTGAGGTGGAAAACAAATCCGTTTTCTCCGCCACCTTCGATGTATTCCAGTCGATTGTCCAGCAGTTCATCTGATAATTCTGTAACCCCGAGTACAGAGCATGTGATGTTGATCAGATCGATTTCATTGACAAGATGTGCATCAGGACAACAGGACTGTCCTTTTTTCAGGGCACGTCCGCATTTCCAGTAATTGTAGACCCTGTGGGCTTTGGATCCCCGACAATGCCATGATAATGTCCTTTTGTTGTGCAGATAATCCGGACCGGTAAGTGAAGAGAATTTCATGAACCGGCCCGGATTCTTTGGTTAGTGTTGTTTTGGTTTTTTATTTATCTTCGTAATAAACAGTGACGCCGCTTCCGTCAGGCTTATCGTTTATGGTCATGAACAGTTCATCGTTCTTTTCAGAGAACTTGATGCTCCATTTCTCTTCGTCTTGGAAGACAATCTCTCCGGATTCGCTGCTGAGGTTGATTATGGCGGACTCAAGCGGCATATCCGTAGACAGCATGAAGTAGATCAGAAACTCTCCAGTGTTGGCATCATAGGATGTCTTTGCCTCCCTGGGGACGTTGAAGAACCTTGAGAATGTGGCATCCCCTGTAGGTGTCCATGTAGTATCGCCTGCCATGGCTCTCCAGTAGGAGACCTTCTGCTCGTCCGACATTTGGGTGGACGGCAGTCCGCTGTTCTGTGTGCATGCAAAGCACCCCACTAGTATACAGCACACGATTGCGACCAAAGCCAATGTGACCACACTGACTTTCTTGATCCTGCTCTTTTCGTTGGAGTCAAGATCGACAAGTTTCTGCTTTTTTACTGGCATTCTCAGACCCTCCATTTGGTCAAGAATAACGTATTATTGAGTAATGATATGTTTTTTAATGGAGCTGATATTCAGACCTGATTTCCGTTCACCAAGTCAATTCTATGATCATGGTAAAACAATTTACAACATAAATTTTCCTGAATTTGACAATTTTGTTTTATTAGGTATGTTTTTTTGCTGTTATATCCCACAATATTTAACTAAAAACATAACTCAACACAATTTATTCATTTTGATTTATTTGAGTTTTTACAAAGACTGAAAAAAGAGACGGATTGGCGGTTTTGCACTTACTACCACCCATGTGGCAGTTGATATGATTGACACAAAGACCTCATTTTATATTAATAATAGCAAATTGCATCTTTATACAGAAATGGGGTGCGGTTCAGGGGAGTGTCAGATGAGAAAGGTTACGGTAGTAGATTACACGCTCAGAAAACTCGGAGAAGGCGGTTCATCGAACCTGCTTTTCAGAGAGAAGCTTGCCATAGCAATGGGAATCAACCGTTACGGGGCAGATGTGATTGAGCTACCTGCTGTGAAGAACCCAAAGGAAGACAGGATCATCTTCAGGACAATCGCGCAGTCCGTGGGGACAAGTGTAATATCCATTCCTGTCTCCGATGACCTCAATCTGGCAGCCGACTGCCTTAAGGGTGCAGGCCATCCTCGCCTGATTGTCAGCCTTCCGGTTTCAACGGTGCAGATGGAGTACCAGTACCGCCTCAAGGCTCCCAAGATGATCGAGAAGATCCAGAGCATGGTAACTGAGGCCCGCGCCCTTTGCGAGGACGTCGAGTTCGAGGCGCTGGATGCAACCAGGTGCGAGCTTGCGTTCCTCATCCAGGCATGCACGGCGGCCCAGGACAGCGGAGCCACAGTCATCAGCATCTGCGACGATGCAGGCATCATGCTTCCGGACCAGTTCGCGAATCTGGTTGCGGCGGTCAAGAGCAAAATCAATGTTCCGCTCTGTGTGAAGGTATCAGACAAGATCGGCCTTGGCGTTGCGGACTCGTTCTCGGCCCTTATTGCCGGAGCCAATGGGGTGAAGGCCTCTGTGATAGGAGAGGACGCGCTGAAGATCGATTCCTTCTCAAAGGCATTCGAGGTCAAGGCCCACGAGTGCGGTCTTGCATCGAATCTCAGGCTCACCGAGATCCATTCGGACATTGAAACTCTTCTCCGGAAGATGCAGAGCAAGGAGTCCAAGGACGAGGGCATCCGCATTGAGGGCTCGGCTGTTTTCCTTGATTCGGAAAGCACCATCCAGCAGGTGGGCAAGGCTGTGAAGGCCCTTGGCTATGATCTTTCGGACGAGGACCTCGGCAAGGTGTACGAGGCTCTGATGAGACTCTGCGAGAGGAAGTCTTCCATCGGAAACAAGGAGCTGGATGCGATCATCGCATCATCGGCCATGCAGGTTCCTGCGACATACAAGCTCAAGAGCTACATAGGCACAATGTCCAACAAGGTCAACAGCGTCACGAACGTCGTGCTTGAGCGAGAAGGTGAGCTGATTAATGGAACGGGTGTCGGAGGCGGACCCATTGACTCCGCTTTCATGGCAATAGAGCAGTGCATAGGCCATCATTATGAACTGGACGACTTCCAGATCCAGGCTGTCACTGAGGGAAAGGAATCCCTCGGATCGGCTCTGGTGAGACTGAGGAGCAACGGAAAGCTCTATTCAGGAAACGGCCTTTCATCCGACATCTGCGGTGCATCGATCCGCGCATACATCAACGCACTGAACAAGATCGCCTATGAGGAGTCCCAGAGATGAAGCTGTCTTTTTCAACAAGGAATGTTGAGCGCCCAAGTTTCTCGGCTCTGTGCCGGCTTGCAGGCGACTACAACATGGACGGCTTTGAAATCTGGGATGCGGTGTCCGAGAGAAAAAGCCACGCCGACAGCGTCCTGAGGGCCGAAAGGATTTCCGAAGGCCGCAGCATTCAGAGGAACAACGGAGTCGAGGTCTGCGCCCTTGCTTACCCGGTTCCGGTCGACAGCGATGAGGTATCAGCAGTCTCTCTTGTCCAGTATGTGGACATGGCGGCTTTGTCCGGAATCGAATCGGTCATCGTCCATCTTGAGAATCTGCCGGATCCCCACAGCCTGCTTGCCAAGTTCGACTCTGCCATCAGAGCCGCGGAAAGGCAGAACGTGCAGATACTGTTCGAGACAAGCGGACCGCTTTCGAAGACCCAGAATCTGCTGGACATCATAAATGTTTTCGCATCTGCAGCAATCGGGGCATCGTGGAACATCCGCCAGTCTTTCTTCGACGGCGGCGAGAGCGCCGAGATGACCATCAAGACATTAGGTGCGTACATCAGATACGTAAGGATAGGTGACAGACTCGACGGCTCTGACGTTCTGATCGGAGAAGGCACTCTGCCTGTGGACGACTTCCTCAGGGCACTGAGGTCTCTCAACTACGAAGGCTACTTCACCGTAGACTGGAACGACGAGATCAACGATGCGGACATAGTCCTGACCCACTTTGTGAACTTTATCTCAAGGGTCTCCGGTGAGAGCGCCAAGGTGAGCGTGCTTCAGGAGAACCGCTCCCATACGGGTACTTTCCCATGGAAGAAGTACGAGGTTCTGGACACCACGTTCGGAGAGGTTCTGGACACGATGGCAGAAACCTATCCTGACCAGTACGCTTTCAAGTACACGACACTTGACTATACAAGGACATACAGGGAATTCAGACGTGATGTGGACCGTGTTGCAGCGGCTTTCATCTCCCTTGGTGTGAAGCCGGGCTATCATGTCGCAGTCTGGGCAACCAACATCCCGGCATGGTTTCTGACCTTCTGGGCCGCAACCAAGATAGGTGCCGTCCTTGTCACGGTCAACACAGCATACAAGATCCATGAGGCCGAGTACCTTCTCAGGCAGTCGGACACCCACACGCTTGTGATGATCGAAAGCGTCAAGGAATCCAACTACAAGCAGATCATCCAGGAGCTGTGTCCGGAGCTTTCCAGCCATAGAAGGGGTGAGCCTCTGTTTGCGAAGAAGCTTCCGTTCCTCAGAAACGTCATCACCGTGGGTTTTGACATGGACGGAGCCCTGAACTGGGACCAGATGCTTGAGAAGGCAGACCTGGTTCCAATGGAGGAGGTGCGCCGCAGGGCCAGCCTCGTGAGACCCGACGATGTGTGCAACATGCAGTACACATCCGGAACCACGGGCTTCCCCAAGGGCGTCATGCTCACCCACAAGAACATCATCAACAACGGAAAGACCATCGGAGACAGGATGGACATCTCGACCGCGGACCGCATGATGATCCAGGTTCCCATGTTCCACTGCTTCGGCATGGTGCTTTCCATGACAAACCTCATGACCCACGGTGGAACCATCTGCCCCATGCCGTATTTCTCCCCCAAGAGCTCGCTTGCGTGCATCAACCAGGAGAAGATCACGTGCTTCAACGGGGTTCCCACGATGTTCATCGCCATGTTCAACCACGAGGACTTTCCAAAGACTGATTTCTCATTCATGCGCACGGGAATCATGGCAGGTGCCAACTGCCCGCCGGACCTGATGAGAAGGGCGGCAGCCGAAATGAACATGAAGGAGATTCTCTCTGTCTACGGACAGACGGAAAGCTCCCCGGGCTGCACCATGGGCGAGGTCAACGAGGACCTCGACCACAGGGTGGAGACCGTCGGATCCGCATTCCCCGGCATCGAGTGCAAGATCATCGATCCGGAAACGGGAAAAGACCTCCCGGACGGTGAGAACGGCGAGTTCGTTGCACGCGGTTTCAACATCATGAAAGGCTATTACAAGATGCCCGAGGCCACGGCCAAGACCATCGATGCGGACGGCTGGCTGCACACGGGAGACATCTGCTGCCGCACACCGGACGGATACTACAAGGTCACGGGAAGGCTGAAGGACATGATCATCCGCGGAGGCGAGAACATCTACCCGCGCGAGATCGAGGAGTTCTATCTGACCAATCCCAAGGTGCGTGATGTGCAGGTTGTGGGTGTCAAGGACAAGGTCTACGGCGAGGAGGCCTGCGCATGGGTCATCCTGCATGAAGGACAGACTTCTGACGAGGCCGAGATGAAGGATTACGGCTACAAATCCATGGCGAGACATAAAGTTCCGCGCTATTTTGTCTTTGTGGACAATTTCCCGATGAACGCCGCCGGCAAGATTCTGAAATACAAGATGAAAGAGGAGTCGGAGAAGTCTCTGGGCCTTGTCTGATGCATGTTTTATGCCTTGACACAATTTGTCTTAAGTGATAAAACCATGAGCAATTGCGATGACGAAGACGGAGCAGGAAGATAGCATCAGCGAGCTGGGTACGGTGTGAGCCAGTTGCAAAGGGCCTGTGAACCTATCACTTCCGAGCAGGGGGAAGGAAAGCCGAAAGGTGAGTAATGGCCCTCCGAATTTGCCGCGTCAGGGCATAGGAGTTGACGGACTCTGAAGGTGGTGCATCTGGTTAAAAACGCAATGTACGCCGCAGTCCGTTTTTGAGTCGAAAAGGCATACCTATGTGGTAGACTTTGAGACGAAAAAGCGTAATGTGGATGGAAATTCGTTTTTTGGTGTGCAATTTGAGTGGTACCGCGGGTATTATATTTAGTAGGAATATATGCTCGTCTCAAAGAAACTTATCTTTGGGACGGGCTTTTTTTATACCGTCCGCCTGAAGAGGTTTTGGGAGGAAGTTGTGGATACAACAAAAACACAGCTGCTTGAGGTAGCTGCCAGAATCAGGGAAATGCGTGAGATCATGGGGTTCAGCCAGAACACCATGGCACAGAAGACGGATCTCAGTCTTGCCGAGTACAAGGCATATGAAAGCGGTGAGACCGACCTTCCGTTCACTTTCATACACAAGTGCGCGCTTGCCTTCAACATCGACATCACAGACCTTCTGGAAGGACATTCCACAAGGCTGACTTCGTACACGGTCACAAGACGTGGTCAGGGACAGCAGACGGCAAAGGAAGTCGGAATCGACATCCAGAACCTGGCGCCCAAGTTCAAGAACAAGATCGCAGAGCCGTATTGGGTCAAATACGAGTATTCCGATGAGCTTCAGAGCAAGCCCATCCAGCTGGCTACCCACGCAGGTCAGGAGTTCGACATCATCATCAGCGGATCCCTGCTGGTCCAGATCGGAACTAACAAGGAAGTCCTGCACGAAGGCGACTGCATCTACTACAACTCGTCCACACCTCACGGAATGATAGCAATCGACGGTACGGACTGTCTGTTCGTCGCTGTCGTCCTTCCCGGAGAGGATGAGACGACCGATGCCGGAACCAACCTCATGGCCAGCATGGCTGTTCCTTCGGCAAGGAAGCTCGTAGCAAACAAGTTCGTCGAGTGTGCCGAGGATGCCAAGGGCAGACTTCTGGATGTCCATTTCAAGAACGAGGACAAGTTCAACTTCGGTTTCGACATCGTCGACGCTATTGCGGAGAAGTATCCGGACAAGCTTGCCATGATCCATCTGGATGCCGCCATGAACGAGCGCCGCTACACGTTCCAGGACATGAAGAAGGAAAGCGCACGTGTTGCCAACTACCTGCTTTCGATGGGAATCGGAGCGGGGGACAAGGTAATGCTGGTCCTCAAGCGCCACTACCAGTTCTGGCCCACGATGGTTGCCCTGCACAAGATCGGTGCCGTTGCCATTCCTGCGACATACCAGCTCAGGGAGCATGACTTCGAGTACCGCTTCAACGCGGCCGGAGTCAAGGCCATCATCTGCACCGCTGACGGAGACTGCGCGGAGATCGTGGACAAGGTCCAGCCGAACTGTCCGACACTGCAGCTTAAGTTGATTGTCAACGGAACACGCGAGGGCTGGAGGGAATTCAACAAGGAATACCCAATGTTCAAGAGCTCCTTCAAGCGTACTGCCGAAACCTCCTGCGGCGACGAGCCGGCTCTTATGTTCTTCTCGTCCGGAACCACAGGAAACCCGAAGATGGTCGAGCACAAGCACACATATGCCCTCGGCCACTTCCTGACAGCCAAGTACTGGCACTGCTGCGAGCCCGACGGACTGCATCTGACAATATCCGACACCGGCTGGGGAAAGAGCCTCTGGGGCAAGTTGTACGGCCAGTGGATGTGCGAGGGCGCGGTCTTTGTGTATGACTTCGAGCGCTTCCACGCCGACAACATCCTTCCGCTTTTCGCAAAGTACGGAATCACCACGTTCTGCGCACCTCCTACGATGCTCAGGATGATGATCAAGGAGGACCTGTCAAAGTACGACTTCTCCTCCGTGAGACATATGACAACAGCAGGCGAGGCTCTGAACCCGGAGGTTGCAAGCCAGTTCTACAAGGCAACCGGTCTGGAGATCTGCGAAGGTTTCGGCCAGACGGAGACAACACTCACCATCGCCAACTTCGGCGGAGGCAGGGTCAAGCTGGGATCCATGGGAAAGGCATCGCCGCAGTACAACGTCAAGCTTGTTGACCACGACGGCAATCCTGTCGCAGCCGGTGAAGTCGGAGAGATCGTCATCGACATCTCAAAGGGCGCTCCGGTCGGACTGTTCACCCAGTACTACAGGGACGAGGATAAGACGAAGGAAGCCATGCACGACGGTTTCTACCACACGGGAGACACCGCATGGCAGGATGAGGACGGATACTTCTTCTTCGTCGGCCGTGTCGACGACATCATCAAGAGCTCCGGCTACAGAATCGGACCTTTCGAGGTCGAGTCGGTCATCATGGAGCTTCCGTATGTGCTTGAGTGCGGAGTATCCGCAGCTCCGGATCCGGTCAGAGGCCAGATTGTCAAGGCATCCATCGTCCTCACAAAGGGTACCGAGCCTTCGGACGAGCTCAAGAACGAGATCCAGAACTACGTCAAGTCGCACACCGCGCCTTACAAGTATCCTAGACTCATCGTCTTCCGCGACGAGCTGCCGAAGACCATCTCCGGCAAGATACAGAGAAATCTGCTTTAATTGGGAGTGCATATGAAAGTAGCCTGCATTCAGATGGACATGATGTTCGCAAAGCCGGATGACAACTTCAAAAAAGCGGTGTCTCTTGTGAAAGAGGCCACCGCAGGCGGAGCAGACACCGTTGTCCTTCCCGAGACTTGGAACACGGGTTTCTATCCCAAGGAGAACCTTGCCGAGCTTTCCGACGATGACGGAAAGAGGACTAAGGAAGTCTTCGGAGCCCTGGCAAAGGAGCTGAACGTCAACATCGTGGCCGGAAGCGTCGCCAACCGCCGCAAGGACGGGGTCTACAACACCTGCTATGTCTTCAACAGGCAGGGTCAGTGCGTGGCCTCCTACGACAAGGCCCATCTGTTCTCTCCCATGCAGGAGGACAGATTCTTCAAGAAGGGCGACCATCTTTCGACCTTCGTACTGGACGGAATCCGCTGCGGGGTCATCATCTGCTACGACGTCAGGTTCCCGAGACAGACAAGGACCATGGCCATCAACGGAATGGACATGATGTTCATGGTTTCCCAGTGGCCTCTTGTCAGGGTGCCCCATCTGGATGCACTCACAAAGGCACGTGCGATCGAGAACCAGATGTTCGTGGTCTGCTGCAACTCTGCCGGAAAGGCAGGGGAGACGGTGTACGGCGGAAACTCTTCCGTGAACGACCCGTGGGGTACGACAATCGCCCATGCAAAAGGCCAGCAGGAGGAGATTATTTTCGCGGATTGTGATACAACAATCCTCAAAGGAATAAGGGAGAGCATCAACGTGTTCGCCGACAGACGGCATGACCTGTACTAAGTCGTCTTATTTGAATACAATTTCGCAAGGAGTAAGAATATGATGAAGTTCAACTTGGATTACAACTTTCCGGTGACAAGGACAACACATCCGAAGCAGAGGCCTGCAGACGAGACCAAGCTCGGATTCGCCAGATACTTCACGGACCACATGTTCTGCATGGACTGGGACGAGGGTCAGGGCTGGCACGACGGACGTGTAGTTCCGCACGAGGCCATCAAGATCGAGCCCGCTTCCTGTGTCCTGCACTATGCACAGATGATGTTCGAGGGAATGAAGGCATACAGGACCGCCGACGGCGAGATCCAGATCTTCAGACCTGACATGAACGTCAAGAGAATGGCACGCACAAACGAGAGAATGTGCATCCCCGAGCTTCCCGGAGATCTTCTCCTTGCAGGTATCAAGGCTGTCATCAAAGAGGACATCGACTGGGTTCCCACAGCTCCCGGAACAGCCCTCTACATCAGACCGTTCATCTTCGGTGACGAGGTCTCGTTCTCGGTCCTTCCCGCCAAGCACTACCGCTTCATGATCATACTGTCACCGACAGGCTCCTACTATGCGGCAAACGACGGCGGTCTTTCGACAACAAGGATCTTTGTCCAGGACAAGTACATCCGTGCCGCCAAGGGTGGAACGGGTTATGCCAAGGTCGGCGGAAACTACGGTGGCGGAATGCGCGCAAGCCAGGATGCCATGAAGTACGACTGCAAGGACGTTCTGTGGCTTGATGCCGCCGAGCACAAGTATGTCGAGGAAATCGGAACATCCAACGCCTTCTTCGTCCTCAACGACGAGGTCATCACGGCTCCGCTCGATTCCGAGACAATCCTTCCCGGAATCACAAGAGACTCCGTAATCCAGCTCCTCAAGCACTGGGGCGTCAAGGTCTCCGAGCGCAAGCTCTCCATCGACGAGATCATGCAGGGCAGCCGCGACGGTTCCCTGAAGGAGATCT
>CADBOI010000041.1 GCA_902796335.1 uncultured Spirochaetales bacterium | reverse complement strand
AGCTACACCCCTTACACAAAGGGGATCAGGATTCCGGATTTCGATCTTTTCAAGAAGTTGAAAGAAAAACTGAGGGTCCCATTCATCGCCGAAGGCGGAATCTGGGACCCTTCAGAGGCTCGTCAAGCCATTGAGTGCGGGGCCTTTGCCGTTGTCGTCGGATCGGCGATAACGAGGCCCCAGCTCATTACAAAACGTTACGCTGAAGCTATCTCTTGTCCTTGTCTATGAACTCCAGACAGATGATGGAAAGCGATGAGAACGCGATGATGAACAGCACGAATGCTAACCACATGCCAGCAATGTTGTGGGGGGAGCCTTCGTACTCGGGTTTCTGGGCAACTTCGGCTGTCTTGTACTGAAGATATTCCTTCAGTTCCTCACGCCCGATGAAGTCTATCACGTCCCTGACCTTAAATCTGATGGTCACCTCTTTCTCCATCAGGGTCTTAATCTCCGGAACTTCTGCGATGGCCTGCACGAGAGTCCTCACATCATCTTCCTTTAGGTCTGGATACTTTTCCAGAACCTTGGGAAGCTCTCTGTTTTCGGCCATCTCAAGAATCTCTCCGATTGTGTAGATTCCTCCGATTTCGTTGTCCTCCATCTTTACCAGAGTATTCCAGGCCGTGACGGTGGGCAGGTGGTTGTAGTCTGCCTGGGCGGCTATGCACCGGACTCCGTAGTGGGAGATCATGAAGCGCGAGATGCTGTTGCTCCATGCGGGGAGGGTGAAGATTCCGCCTGAGAATACAAGCTGTGCAATCAGCAGGAACGGCATGATGGACATGGCCGTTGTGGTGCTGTGCACCAGCGTGGAGATCCAGAGGGAGATCATGTCGGCCGAATAGGATATGAGGAACACCGTGACTCCGATGTCGAACATCATCCAACTTGAGAAAAGGCCTTCTTTGGGGAATCTGATTCCCATCATCTTGCAGGTGTAGATTGTCAATGCTGACTGTACGGCGCAGAGGATCGCCTGATACATCATGTGGGACACGATGTAGGACGAGATATGCATTCCGGAACGGTGCTCGCGCTTGATTATCTCACGTTCGCGGCAGATGACCTGGATTGAGTTGAAGAATCCGTTCCAGATGGCCACGCAGGATAGGGCCAGAGCTCCCTTGAGGGTTCCCTCCATTGTCACGAAGAAGTCCCTCTTCACGACAAGGGACACAAGTCCGGCGATGATGACGGACATTGGGAGGAGCTTCCAGTCGTTCTGATAGACGAACAGTCTGAGGAGTTTGGTGAAATAGATGCCGATCTGTTCTAGTCTGCCTCTGTGTCTGATTTTCCTTACAGCGGTTTTCTCAGCCATTTGCAGCCTCCTTTGTCTGTTCCGTCGCATATTTGATGACGAACTCGTCAGCCAGGCCATCGCCGCCTACGTCCTTGGCATTTATGCACTGAACGATCTTCTCCATACTGTCACGTCCGAAGAACTGTCTGGCCTTGGCGATCTCGCCGAAGAAGGCAAGGCGTCCGGTCCTGTGGCTGTCCTTTGCAAGGACGATCACATCGTCGAACAGGTCGATGACCCTGTCCGGAGTATGGGTGATGACGATGACTATCTTTCCCATGTTCGCAATGGTTCTGAGTTGCGACATGAGTTCGCGGGCCATAACTCCGTCAAGACCGGAATCGGGCTCGTCAAGGATGAACAGGGAAGGGTTGGATAGTAGTTCCATTGCGATGGAAAGACGTCTCTTCTGGCCTCCTGAGAGCTTGTCGACAAAGTGAGTCCTGCTGGGAGTGAGACCGAAGATGTCCATGACCTCCAGGACACGCTTTTTTCTGGCATCGGAAGTGACGTTCGAGGGGAGGCGGAGCATCGCTGCATCCAGAAGCGTGTGCTCGACCGTATCCTTTCCGCGGATGAGGTTCTGCTGGGGTACGAATCCCACTTCATAGAGCATGCTGCGGTACTTCTCGTACATGTTGCTTCCGTTGAGGATGACCTCGGCCTTGGCCTTCTCGTAGCCTGTCACGGCATTGAGTAGCGTTGTCTTTCCGGCACCGGATCCGCCCAGAAGAAGAACCATTCGTCCCGGCTTGATGTAGAAGTTGATGTTCCTGAGGAGGTATTTCTTGTGGAAGAACTCTGTGACTGTTCTCTCCTTGAGCGATACGGCAAGGCCCTTGTCCATCTTGTTGATGACGTGGGTTCCCTCGGCCAGATCCAGAGCGTCCTTCTTCAGATCCTCGACCCTCATCGACGGGATAAATTTCTTGCTAAGGCCCCAATAAAGGGATGTGAAGCCGCTGACCAGAACCCATGCCACAATCCAGAGCTTCCTGACTTTGTAGACCTCGACAAGGCCGACATAGATTCTGATCGAGTAGACGATTGCTATGACGGTTATTGCCAGAATCGCGAATGCGGCGACCATGATGACCACGGATGATTTGAGCGAGTCTCCGAGCAGGTTCAGAACGAAGAGAAGAACCATGGAAATGCTCAGGATGCGTCCTTCCTCTTCCCGGTCGGCGCACTTTGCCAGCTGATACAGGCGTGCGAACGGGACGAATGCCCAGAACTGCTTGACCCCTGATTTTTTGAACAGGAAGAACAGTCCTACAATCTCGATTATTCCTAGAATGCTGCTCCATCCTGTTCCTCCGGTAAGCAGGAAGACAAGGACGTCAAACAAACTGTTAAGTTCACCGGAAAAATACATTGTCTCTCTTACCTCTTGTCGCTGTCTGCGTTGTTGTCGTTGCGGTTGTTGTCGTTGCGGTTGTTGTCGTTGCGGTTGAAATTGTTGTTTCCGCCGTTACCGTTGTTGTAATTGCCGTTACCGCCGTTGTTACCGTTGTTTCCACCGTTCCTGTTGTAATTGCCGTTACCGCCGTTATTACCACCGTTGTTATTGTTGTAGTTGTTGTTACGGTTGTAATTGTTATTGTTGTTCCCGTTGTAATTGCCGTTGTTGCGGTTGTTGTTCCCGTTGTAATTGCCGTTGTTGTAGTGGTTGTTGAAGTGTGGCTTGAGCTTCTTGGAACAGGCAATCATGTCGGACAACTCCAGCTTGTTCACGTCAGGCTTGTTTCCGCTCTTCTTGATCAGCTCCTCGACCTTGTCATAGCAGTGGATGAAATAATCGATGGACTGGACAATGGTGTTCATCCTTTCGCTGACATCCGAGTCATGCATGACGGAAGAGAATCCTCCGAACTCCTCAAGAGCGTGGTTTGTGGCGTTT
>CADBOI010000040.1 GCA_902796335.1 uncultured Spirochaetales bacterium | reverse complement strand
CGAGGTTCTGCTGGAAGGCTCTGCAAAAACCACGGTTCCCGACAAGCCCCAGAGCAACATCCTGTTCTCGGTGATACTGGGTCTGGTTCTGAGCGGTGCCTATATTTCGTTGTGGTTCTTCGATCTGGAGAGGGCAGGCGGCATCTACAGATGCGTGGTATGCACGATCTTCGGAATCCTGGGTTCGATTCTCATGTTCATGATGCTTTTCACCAACCACGACGTGACCTGGTACAATGAGAACATCCTGATCGTCAATCCGTTCCTGCTGGTAGTGGCGGTGCTGAGCCTGTTCAGGGGTGAGAGGGTCATGCGTTTGACCAGGACCTGCTTCAGTGTCCTGTTCGGACAGGTCCTGATCCTGATAGTTCTGAAACTTCTGCTTCCGGGAATGTTCTTCCAGCAGAACTGGCCGGTGATCATAACGATGGGTCTGTTCTACCTTCCCAACACCTTACATCCGAAAAAGATGTTGAAGGACGAAAGCAGACACAGCCTGATAATCTGAATCCGGCTTCTCAGCTGTTTTTCCCCTGCCCGTAGTAGGCGTTCTTTCCATGCTTTCTGTAGTAGTGCTTGTCCAGAAGGCCCTGGCTCACGCAGGGGGCATCGTTTCTGAGCGTGACGGCATGGTAGTTCATGAACGCCACCTCTTCCATGACAACGGCGTTGTGGACAGCATTGGAGGCGCTTGTTCCCCATGCGAACGGACCGTGGTTGCGAACCAGGACTCCCGGAACCGCATCCGGATCGATGTCCCTGAACGTCTCGATTATCACAAGGCCCGTGTTCTTCTCGTACTCGCCCTTGATCTCATCATCCGAAAGGGACCTTGTGCAGGGGATGGGGCCGTAGAAGTAGTCGGCATGGGTTGTGCCCATGGGGGCGATGGCGCATCCGGCCTGGGCGAAGCTTGTGGCCCAGCGGCTGTGGGTGTGGACGACTCCGCCGATGTTTGGGAAGACTTTGTAGAGCTCGATGTGGGTGGGCGTGTCGCTGGAAGGCCTGAGATTTCCCTCCACGACCTTGCCGTTCAGGTCCACAACCACCATGTCTGAGGCCTTCATCCCGTCGTACTCGACTCCGGAAGGCTTGATGACCACAAGACCGCTTTCCCTGTCTATGGCCGAGACGTTGCCCCATGTGAATGTGACAAGGTTGTATTTCGGAAGAAGCAGATTGGCCTTAAGGACCTCTTCTTTGAGTTTCTCAAGCATTGAACACCTCCAGAGCGCGTCTTTCAATTTCAAGGACCCTCCTGTAGTCCTTCAGGTAATCGTCGAATCCCTTGACCTCTTCGTCGCTTGCCATGATCGTCTGGGTGCGGCTTGCGAAAAAGACCTTGCTGTCCAGAAAGTCCTCAAGGCTCATGCCTTTTCCCCAGACCATGTATGCGCAGAGCAGGGCCATGCCGTAGGGGCCGCCTTCGCCGGCTGTCTCCATGACTGACACCGGGGCTCCGATAGCTGCGCTGAGGATCTTCTGTCCTGCGACCGGTGTCTTGAAATAGCCGCCGTGGCCGAAGATCTTGTCGATCTCCACGCCTTCCTCGCGCAGGATGTCCATTCCGATCTTCAGAGTCGCCATGGCGCTCATCATGTGGCTTCTCATGAAGTCTGGCAGGTTCACATGGTCGTCGGGCCTGTGGATGAAGAGGGGCAGGCCTCCGTCGAAGTCCGTCACGCCTTCGCCCGAGTGGTAGTTGCAGCTCATAAGTCCGCCGCAGTCGGGCTTTCCCTCAAGCGATATGGAGTAGAGGAGGGTGAACAGGTCGTTTTTTGTTATGTTCAATCCGGCTCTTTGCGCGAATTGTCCGAACAGGTTTATCCAGCTGTTGATGTCGGTCGTGCAGTTGTTGCAGTGGACCATGGCCACGGCCTTGCCCGACGGGGTTGTGACCATGTCTATCTCGCGGTGGACCTTGAGCTTTCTGTCCGTGACAACCATTGCAAAGTCGCTTGTTCCGGCGCTGACGTTTCCTGTGTTGAGCCTTACGGAGTCTGTGGCGACCATGCCCGTCGCCGCATCGCCCTCAGGCGGTGCAAGCGGGATTCCTGCCTCAAGCTCTCCTGTGGGATCCAGAAGAAGAGCGCCATGTTCTGTCAGTGTCCCCGCATTTTCTCCGGCAACAAGTACCTTGGGGAATATCGTTCTGACATCGAATCCCGTGAGCTTGAGGAACTTGTCCGCCATTTCAGTGTTGAATGCGTTGGTGTCGCTGTCGATTGGGAACATGCCGGAGGCATCGTCGATTCCTATGACGTTGCTTCCTGTCAGAAGCCTGTGCACGTATGCTGCAAGGGTCTCGACATGGGAGATGTCCTTGACATGGTCCTCCTTGTTCAGGATGGCCTGATAGAGGTGGGCTATGCACCATCTCTGGGGGATGTTGAAGCCGAACATCTGTGTAAGGCTTTCTGCCGCTTGGCCGGTGATTGTGTTGCGCCAGGTGCGGAAGCCGCAAAGCGGTCTGAAGGATGTGTCCGACGGGATGTAGCCGTGCATCATGGCCGAGATTCCGATGGCACCTGTTGTGGTGAGTTTTATGCCCAGATTTGTCTGTACATCTTCCTTCAGACGGGCGAAACATGTCTGCAAACCCTTCTCGATCTCATCGTAGTGGTAGGTCCAGATGCCGTTCTCCAGCCTGTTTTCCCATTCGAAATCGCCTGATGCGATGGGTCTGAACTGTGCGTCTGTCATGACTGCCTTGATTCTTGTTGAGCCGAATTCAATTCCTATGACGGTGTTCCTTAGATCCATGGCTAACCCCTTTGTGCACTGTTTAAT
>CADBOI010000039.1 GCA_902796335.1 uncultured Spirochaetales bacterium | reverse complement strand
TCATCCAACAAACAAACTTTTGTTGCAATTTGTTGCTTAATCCAAGTATACTGGCTGTGGAGTTTTGTTGCAATCCAAACATCACAACAACAAGAGGGACCAATGAAGGGAGAACGCGTAGCCCAGCTTGAACTGATACTCAGAAGCCACCCCGAGGGGTTGAGAAAATCCGACATCGCAAGACGCATCGGCGTCCACAGAAGCACCATCGGAAGGTACATAGACGAGCTGAAGCAGTACAGCGAGATCTACGAGGACAACAACCTGGTCAAGATCGTTCCCGGAAGCGATGACGAGCCTCTGGCCCTCAGCGTTTACGAAAGCCTCGCACTCAACATGGGTGTCGAGATGCTCCTGAAGAACTCTGAATTCAGAACTCCCCACCTTGCCTCGGGACTGAGGAAAATAGCGGTAGGAATGCAGGGCTACGCCCCCAAAGTGAGTGCTGACATCATGGCCATCGCAGACCAGGTCGAGTCCGAAGCAAACCTTGCAAACTCACTTCAGAACGAGACCCTTGAAGTCCTGATCGATGCCTGGGTTTCAGGTCGTATCGTAAGAATCGTGCATACACACAAGGAAGGGGACATCGTTTTAGATGAAGAAACGGAGCTTGCTCCCTACTTCATCGGGTTCGTTGAAAACGACAAAGGCAGAAACCCCGTCACAGTTACGGGAAGACTCCGTCACACTACGGAGATTGTCACGTTGGACATCTCAAAGATAAAAAGCGTCACCATCCTCAACGAGACATACACGATTCCCGACAACCTCAAGGCTTTCAGACGCATGGAGACTCCGGCCTCCCCGGAATATGTCGTGGACACAATTCCTCTGACGTTGCTTGTGAAACAGAAAAGCGCCCTGAACTCGTTCGACGCCCTCACCCACGGAGAAATCAGGACGGAAAAGAACGCCGACGGAACAAGAATCTGCAGGTTCGATGCGGAGAACTCCATCGAACTGATTCTGAGAATCATCCAGTGCGGTGATGCTGTAGAGGTCCTCGAACCGGTCAAGTTCAGAAACAAACTGAAGGATTATCTGGAGAACATCCTGAAGATCTACAGATGAAAACTCAGGCCTTCTGTCTTCTGCGAGAATAGAGAAGAAACACAAAGGCAAGGCCTATTGCACAGACAACAACCTGAAGGACAAGCAGAGGTCTGAATTCTCCCCACATATCGAACAGAGCCCCTTCGACAACGGCGAACAAAGCATATGAAAGCCGGACCGAAATCTGTGCAACCTGAAGGGCCACCGGGTATTCGGATTTGGTGTAGACGTCCCTGGCAAGAAGTGGCGTCTGGGTTGTTGCGATAAGTGCGTTGATTCCGAACAGAAAGGATGCGAAGCAGACAAGAATCTGGCTTCCTACAATCAGGACATATGATGCGACGGCCAGAAGGACATAGCTCAGAATAGTCGTCCTCTTTGCTCCGATATAGTCGTTCAGGGCTCCGAACCCCAGCTTGAAACCCATGTTGCCGAACATGTTAAGAGAAAGAAGGAATGCGGGGGCCACAAGTGTTATTCCCCTGAACAGGCCATAAGCCGGCAGACTGTTGTTGAAGATAGTGGAGAACGAGGCGCACGAGGCAATCATCACGATGGAGATGAACCGGAGGTCGAACGGAACACCTTTGCCGGAAGAAACCTCCTCCTTCTCTTCCCTGAAGCCTCCAAACGGAACACAACCCTTCTCCCGGGGATCCAGGACCATAACGAACCACTGCATCGGAACTGTCATGACGATTATCGCGATTCCGGAGATGAAGATTGCCGTTCTCCATGAGTATCTTGCAATCATCACACCCAGAAAGGCGCTCAGCAGGGCACCGAAAAGACCAGCGGACATAGATGTCATACCCAAGGCAAAACCTGTCCTTTCCGAGAACCAGTTGGTGACTGCCAGCGGGATGAGGATTCCCGTCACATAGACGATGATGAAGCCCTGGATCACCGCACAGACATACCAGTGAACAATCGATCTGGAGAACGCAAGGGACATCTGGGCAAGTCCGACGACTATCCCCGACAGCGGAATCAGGTATTTGACCTTGAATCTGCGGATGACTCGTGTCACAAACAGGGTCCCGATGCACTGGAAGATGTTGTTGATTGTCACATAAAGGGAGACGCTGGCCATGGAGACACCGAACTCCTCCATGACGGGAACGTAGAACAGTCCCGTACAGTTGCTCATGATGCCCAGACCTGCCCCCTGGAGCAGGCAACAGCTGACAAGAATCAGCCAGGGATATGCCCTTTTTAGTGAATCGCTTCTATCCATCTTCAACGACCTGAAACCTTAGCTTCCAATAGTGCCCCTTCCGCCGCATTGTGTAAAGGCTCTACAACCTCAAGAGTCGGTCTGCTTTGCCCGAGAAGACGAACAAAGCACTTTCTGAAGCAGGTGTCGTTCTCCAGCAGTCCTCCCAGAAGGACTATTCGGCATCGGGTCAAGGCGAGTCTGTCGGAAACGGCAAGGACATCGGATACAAGGTATTTGGCATTGTCCTCGATTATCCTCATTGCAACCGGATCGCCAGCCGAGCAGGCCTCCTCCACTATCGGGGAAAGCGAAGAGACGGCACGTTTGTCGTTGGAATAGACGTAGGAGATTATCGTGTTCTGGTCCACCAAACCCTTCCGTTCGGACAGCATGGATGTCAGAACGGTATGCTCCGAGCATCCGTCGAAATCCCTGGCAACCGCACAGAGAGCATCGCGTCCAAGGCCGTATGCGCTGCCGCCATCTCCAATCAGATGGCCCCAGCCTCCGCTCCGGGCACATCTTCCGTCCCTGGTACGGCCATAGCAAACAGACCCCGTTCCGGAGATAGCGATTATCCCCTCTTCTCCACCCAAGGCTCCTGCATGTGCGATCTCGTAATCGGAGAGAAGACGCAGCTTGATCCCCGCCTTGGAAAAGGCATCCTTTGCGATGTCCTGCAGAAGACTGTTGTCGACACCGGAGGCTCCTATGCATACACCCAGGCAGGTTCCCAGGCTTTTCAGATATTCAATGATCTGATCCAGAAGAAGGCAGAACGCATCCTTTCCGATGCCGTTGAGATTGAAAGGTCCGAACGTCTTCTGCCCTATGAGAACTCCTTTCGCAGTCCGACAGATTACGGAGGTCCTTGTTCCGCCTCCGTCAACTCCTGCAAAGAAAGAAACGCTCATCCAAGAGCCTCTCTGACATGGCCTTTGGAGGCTTCAAGTCTTTCTTCCGCTTCCTCTGGGGAACAGGATGAAAGCACCATGACCACAGCTTTCTTCACACTGCCGCCGGCCTTTTTCAGAACAGATGTGGCCTCGTCCTCCGGGATTCCGGTAGCCTCCATGAGAATTCTCACGGCCCGGGCCTCCAGCTTCGCATTGGTCTGAACCACATCAACCATCAGATTCCTGTAGCACTTTCCGGTTCTGACCATGCTTGCGGTTGATATCATGTTGAGAATCATCTTCTGCGAAGTACCGGCTTTGAGTCTTGTCGATCCGGTCAGAACCTCTGGACCAACGATGACCTCAATTGCAGAGTCTGCCAGTTTTCCTATGGCAGAACCTTTGTTACAGGCTATCGCAACAGTATGGCAGCCCAAACTGTTCGCATACTCCAATCCACCGACCACATACGGGGTGCGACCGCTTGCGGCAACTCCGACAACCGTGTCCCTGTTGTTCAGGGCAATACCTGAAAGATCCTCTACTGCACACCGGGGACTGTCTTCCCTGTCTGCTGAAAGGCTTATGTCTATGCTCTGTCCGCCGGCGATTAGACCTACCACAGTACCGGGTGCAACGCCGAATGTCGGAGGACACTCCGCAGCATCTATGGCTCCCAGCCTTCCGCTGGTTCCCGCACCTATGTAGATTATCCTTCCGCCCTTCTCCAGGGAATCGACGCAAAGATCCACGGCCCTTGCAATCTCAGGTAGCTGTGCACCCACGGCCGCAGCTATTTTCGAGTCCTCGCTGTTCATCAGCGTGACTATCTCAAGCGAAGTCATGATATCCAGATCGGAAGACGCCTCGTTTCGAGTCTCCGTGGTCATCCCTGTCAAATTCACATCAGCCATCAGAAAGCACCTCTGTCAGCAATTATGCCATGTGTGTGGGAGAATTGGAACAACAACGCAGTTTCCCGAGTCATTTCTGTCCCCTTTATATCTTGTAAATATACTTATTTCAGTTTATCCTCAATAATTGGCGGCTTAGGGCGCATTGGGTCACCCTTCCGCCAGATTTTCAGTTTCATTCGAATGTATGATCGCCGCGAAAAAACAGACGGTGATTCATATCAAGGAGGCTTCTTTCATGGTGAGAAAAATGAAATCCATGGATGGTAACAATGCAGCCGCTCATGTGAGCTATGCTTTTTCTGAAGTAGCTGCAATCTATCCCATCACCCCTTCCAGCCCGATGGCTGACTTCGTCGACCAGTGGAGCGCAAACGGCCTGAAGAACATCTTCGGCACAAGCGTCAAGGTCGTTGAGATGCAGTCCGAGGCTGGTGCTGCCGGAGCAGTCCACGGCTCACTCGGAGCCGGTGCACTGACCACCACCTACACAGCATCACAGGGACTTCTGCTGATGATTCCGAACATGTACAAGATTGCTGCAGAGCAGCTGCCTTGTGTATTCCACGTCAGCGCTCGTACAGTCTCGACACAGGCTCTGAACATCTTCGGAGACCACAGTGATGTCATGGCTTGCCGCCAGACCGGTTTCGCAATGCTTTGCGAGGGCAACGTCCAGGAGGTCATGGACCTCTCCCCTGTTGCTCATCTTTCGGCTCTGACAGGAAAGGTTCCTTTCATCAACTTCTTCGATGGATTCAGAACCAGCCACGAGATCCAGAAGATTGCAGTCTGGGATTTTGACGACCTCAAGGACATGTGTGACATGAAGGCTGTCGCCGAGTTCAGAAAGCATGCTCTGAACCCCGAGCACCCGCACATGAGAGGAAGCCATGAGAACGGAGACATCTTCTTCCAGCACAGAGAAGCCTGCAACAAGTACTACGACGAGCTTCCTGCTGTAGTCGAGTCCTACATGGACAAGATCAACGCCAAACTCGGAACCAACTACAAGCTCTTCAACTACTACGGAGCTCCGGATGCTGACCGCGTCATCATCGCAATGGGTTCGATCTGTGACGTTGCAGACGAGGTCATCGACTACCTCAACGCACACGGAGAGAAGGTCGGTATCATCAAGGTCAGACTGTACAGACCGTTCGCAGCCGACAGACTCATCGCAGCCCTCCCGAAGACAGCAAAGAAAGTTGCAGTCCTCGACAGGACAAAAGAGCCGGGCGCACAGGGTGAGCCTCTCTACCTCGATGTCGTCACAGCATTCGCAAACGCAGGTCTCGAGGACGTCAAGATCGTTGGCGGCCGCTACGGACTCGGTTCCAAGGACACTCCTCCTTCATCAGTGTTCGCAGTCTTCGACGAGCTCAAGAAAGCTTCCCCGAAGCGCCAGTTCACAATCGGAATCGTCGATGATGTCACCAACCTCAGCCTTGAAGAGGACAAGAACTGCCCGAACACAGCAGCACCCGGAACCATCGAGTGCAAGTTCTGGGGTCTCGGCGGAGACGGAACAGTCGGTGCAAACAAGAACTCCATCAAGATCATCGGAGACTACACAGACAAGTACGT
>CADBOI010000038.1 GCA_902796335.1 uncultured Spirochaetales bacterium | reverse complement strand
TCCCTAGGGGTAGTCTGCCCCAAAAAGACAGAAAGACAAGAAAAGAGCCTGACTCCTTGTGAATCAAGCTCTTTATCTCATGTTTTATTTGAAAAGGGACTGTGCAGTTTTCTATTCTGCGACAGTCCCTTTTCTCTTTTTTCTGCGTTTTTTTACGTCACTGACGTCACCGTCGTCACTGACGTCACCGTCGTCACCGACGTCACCAATCGTCACCGATTACATCCGTCCAGCAGTTCACAGATGAGCAGCAGGTTGCGTGTGATGTGGAACGGGTCTTTTACAGGAAGCGCCACAACCTTCTCCTGGGGCTTTCCCTCACGTGTGAGGATCTGGATCCACTCGCCTATGGATCTGTCAGGATTGATGAAGTGCTTTTTCACATAGTCCAAGGTCCTGTCATGGATTTCCAGATAGGCAGGATCTTCTGTGAGGCTGTAGAAAAGGAGCGAGGCATAGAGGGTCTCGGAGTGCTCCCACCACAGCTTGTCGCCCCAGCCGCCTTTGACCAGTGTTATTGTCGGCTCGGTACTGTCGGAGACAAATTCAAGGGGATTCCCCTCAAGGTTCACAAAGTGAAGAATGCCCCCGAATTCATTATCCCAGCCTTTTTCAAAGGACTTCTTCATGATTCGGGCTGCTGTTTCAGACATTTGGAGATTTCCGGTCAACCGTGCGGCATCATGGATGAACCAGGAGTCCTCTATGGAATGACCGGGGTTTATGTGCTGGCCAAGAAGACCTGAAAACTGCCTGTTGTCACTGTCTATCACTTCGTGGATGAGGTCGTTCTCGTCCTTGAAATTGCAGACGACATCTGTTGAGGTCTCCTCCATGTCGGAAAGAAGTTCTGCCGAATAGCCCCTGTCATGAAGGAGAGCAGCATCGAACAGTTCCTTGGCCACATTGGTAAGGATCATGGGTATTCCGTGCGCCCTGTAGCCTGGGCCCAGAGGATATGGAAGTGTATTGAATGTGCCGGACTTCACTCGGGACTTTATTGACTGATAGAGCTTCTTTGCGAATGTGTAGGGATCCTTTTCTCCTGAGCATATGGAGTATGCGGCCATGCCGATGACCACAAAGCAGTCTGCATAGATGCTCATGTCCAGAGTGTCGTAGCCTGAAATCTTCTTGGGACTGCCCTCCCGGCTGAGGAGGAAAGCGCACCTGTAGTCGTCTTTTGCAATAAGGCAGTGGTCTTTCAGGAACCTGTAGCCCTGCTCTGCAAGCCTTCTGAATTCAGCTCTTTCCATGTCAGAGAACAGAGGTGCTCTTGTCATGGCAAGCTTTGAGAACATCCACAGAAAGCGGCCCTGGCTCCATGTGTATTTGTCATGGCTGACCAGATGCTCGCCTCTGTTGTCAAAGCAGTTCAGATAGCCGCCGAAGCGTCTGTCCTCGCAGCGGGGAAGCCAGAAGCGGAGGATGTTGTCCTTCAGTTCCCGCGAGTAGAATCCGTATAGTTCCCTTGCCTTTGATTCTTCCATTTTCTAAAGGATGAACTTCTCCACAACCTTGGCAAAACCGTCTCTGTCATAGCGGTCGGTGACGTAGTCGGCTATGTCCTTGAGCTCGTCCGGAGCGTTTTCCAGAGTCACTCCGAAGGCCGCTTTCCTTATCATCAGGCTGTCCAGCGCCATGCCGTCTCCTATGCTCATCACGTTGTCCCATGTGACTCCCAGATGCTTGAGAAGGATCTCCATCGAGGGAACCCTGAGACTCGGCTTGTCGGAGACCTGGATTCCAAGAGGATCGGACAGGGAGACTCCGGCAAAGTCCATGCTCTCGTATTTCTCCTTCAGAGGCCCGAACATGTCCTCAGGCACTCCATAGAGGTTGATCTTCTCGATACCGATGTTCTGTGAAAGGAAGAAATCGGACAGCTTTCCGTAGACGGTCACCGGACGTCCTGAGGTGTACATGTACCAGACATGGTGGGGAGGAACGGGATACTTGTAGAGGTTGTCCATGATCTCTTTCTCGAAGAAGAGCTTGCCTTCGGCCGCAACCTCGCAGTAGATGCCCTTGCCCTCGAACAGTCTGCAGATCTCGGCGCTCTGCTGGGGAGTGAAAGAGTGTTTGTGTATTACCTCGCCTGTAAGGGTGTCCAGGATTCTGGCACCGAAACAAGTGAACCAGTATCTGAATGATCCGTCCTCGAACTGGGGCGGGAACATGTCGGCGGTCCTTCCTGTGCAAGGAACGCAGATGATTCCCTTCTTCTGGCATTCCTTCAGGGCGTGATGGTTTCTCGGACTGAGCCACATCTTGTCGCTCTGCAACGTGGTACCGTCGAAATCCAGTGTGATTACCTTGATATTGTTTTTGTCGAACATAATCTGATTCTAGTCCAAACGGAAGGAAAAAGCTATCAGGGTTATGAGGCTTACGAGCCTTATGAGCCTTACGAGCTTTATGAGCCTTACCAAAACTTTCCAATTCCGGAAAAATGCAAAAATATACAGAAATGATTTTATGCGCACAGAATTAATATTTGTAATTACGTTATGATTATTCAATATTTCCCTCAATTTTGCATTGTTTTTTGAATTTTTATGCTTGACACTATTATTGCAAAAGCATATTTTATGCATACAATCAGGCTTGCCTTCATGGCAACGGAGGAAAACATGGAAAAAAGCGCAATCAACGGAAAGTACAAAGGAAAGAGCTTTCTGAAGCTCCTGGACTTCACCTCGGAGGACATCCAGTACTTCTTGGACCTTTCAGCACAGCTGAAGGCGGAGAAGAAGTCCGGAATCCCGCATCAGATCCACTCGGGCAAGAACATTGCCCTTCTGTTCGAGAAGACAAGCACCCGTACCCGTTGCGCTTTTGAGGTCGCCGCCTACGACCTGGGGATGAATGCCGTCTATCTCGATCCTTCCGGATCCCAGATGGGAAAGAAGGAGAGCATCGAGGACACTGCCAAGGTTCTGGGAAGGATGTTCGACGGAATCGAGTACAGAGGCTTCGGACAGGATCTGGTCGAGACACTGGCAAAATATGCCGGAGTCCCTGTTTGGAATGGTCTTACCAACGAGTTCCATCCGACACAGATCCTTGCGGACCTTCTGACGGTCAAGGAGCACTTCGGAACCCTCAAGGGCAAGAAGCTTGTCTACATGGGCGACGCAAGGTTCAACATGGGTAATTCCCTGATGGTCGGATGTGCCAAGATGGGCATGGACTTCGTAGCCTGCGCACCGCAGAACTATTTCCCGGAAAAAGACCTCATCGACCAGTGCCAGGAGATAGCTAAGACCACCGGTGCGACGATCTCGTTCATCACCGACCCGATCAAGGCAACCAAGGGTGCCGATGTCATCTACACGGACGTATGGGTATCCATGGGAGAGCCTGCCGATGTCTGGGAGCAGAGGATCAAGGACCTGAGCCCGTACCGCGTGACTTCGGAAATCATGGCGAACGCAGGACCGCAGTGCATCTTCATGCATTGCCTGCCCTCCTTCCACGACTTGAACACCACAATCGGCAAGGACATCTTCAACAAGTTCGGACTCACCTGCATGGAGGTCACGGACGAGGTGTTCAACAGCCCGCAGTCAGTGGTGTTCGATGAAGCTGAAAACAGAATGCATACAATCAAGGCCGTCATGGCCGCTACACTTTGAGGAGTAATACTATGGAAAAGAAAGATATCAAGAAAGTTGTTCTGGCATATTCCGGTGGACTGGATACATCCATCATCATCCCCTGGCTGAAGGAGAACTACAACAATCCCGAGATCATCGCCGTTGCAGGCAATGTCGGACAGGCCGACGAGCTGGAGGGTCTTGAGGCAAAGGCCCTGAAGACCGGTGCCTCCAAGCTGATCGTCGCAGACCTTGTCGACGAGATGGTCGACGACATCATCATCCCGGCCCTGAAGATGGATGCCAAGTACGAGACATATCTGCTGGGAACGGCATTCGCAAGACCGGTCATCGGAAAGAAACTCGCCGAGATCGCTCTGGCAGAGGGTGCCGATGCAATCGCACACGGCTGCACCGGAAAGGGTAACGACCAGGTCAGATTCGAGCTTGCAATCAAGCGCTTCGCCCCGGGCATGAAGATCATCGCTCCGTGGAGAGAGTGGAACATCAAGTCCAGAGACGAGGAGATCGACTACGCCGAGGCACACAATGTTCCTCTCAAGATCTCAAGGGAGACCAACTATTCCAAGGACAAGAACCTCTGGCATCTGAGCCACGAAGGTCTGGATCTTGAGGATCCGTCGAACGAGCCGAACTATGACAAGCCGGGCTTCCTCGAGATGGGAGTCTCCCCTGCCATGGCTCCGGACAAGCCGACCTATGTCACAATCAGCTTCGAAGCCGGTGCACCTGTTGCAGTGGACGGAGTGAAGATGAAGGCATCCAAGATCATCGAGAAGCTGAACAAGCTCGGTGGTGAGAACGGAATCGGAATCATCGACATCGTCGAGAACAGACTTATCGGAATGAAGGACAGAGGCGTGTACGAGACTCCCGGCGGAACAATCCTCTACAAGGCCCACGAGCAGCTTGAGATGATCACAGTGGACAAGGACACTCTGCACGAGAAGCAGAAGCTTGCAGTTGACTACGCAGACCTGATCTACAACGGAAAGTGGTATTCACCGCTTCAGGAAGCCCTCACCGCCTTTGCCAACGAGTCCAACAAATATGTCACCGGAGATGTGAAGCTGAAGCTCTACAAGGGCAACGCGATTCCTGCCGGAATGACATCCCCGTACTCACTCTATTCCGAGAACCTTGTGACCTTCGGCGAGAGTGACTATGATCAGAAGCAGTCCGAAGGATTCATCAACCTCTGGGGACTTCCGACCAAGGTCCAGGCCCTCAGGGAGAAGGGACTTCTCTGATAAGGAAAGCATTATGGCTAAGATGTGGGCAGGAAGAACAGACGGCAAGGTTAACAGCCTTGCCGACAGTTTCAATTCCTCGATAGGCTTTGACAAAAAACTCTACAAGCAGGACATCCAGGGAAGCATGGCACACGCGGCCATGCTTTCAAAGCAAGGAATAATAGCCTTTGATGAGGCTGATACCATCATTTCTGCGCTTACACAGATACTTGAGGACATCGAATCAGGAGCTTTGGAGATCGATCCGAAATCTGAGGACATCCACATGTTCGTGGAGCAGGTGCTTACTGAGAGGATCGGCGCCACGGGCAAGAAGCTCCATACGGCAAGAAGCAGGAACGACCAGGTAGCCCTGGACATGAGACTGTACTTGAGGGATTTTGCAGATAAGGTCACGGACGATCTCAAGACACTTGTGACCGAGCTCAAGGACAAAGCCAAGGCCAACATAGATGTGATTATGCCGGGCTACACCCATCTTCAGCATGCACAGCCGGTTCTGTTCTCGCACCACATGCTTGCCTACGCCATGATGTTCATCAGGGACATACAGAGGATTGCAGACTGCAGAAAGAGAATCAACGTCAGCCCCATAGGAAGCTGCGCCCTTGCGGGAACCACATATGACACTGACAGGTCGTTCGAAGCGGAGAAACTCGGCTTCGACGGAATCTGCCTGAACAGTCTCGATGGAGTATCCGACAGGGATTTCTGCGTTGAGATGCTCAGCGCGCTTTCGCTTGTGATGATGCATCTTAGCAGACTCTCCGAGGAGCTGATTCTCTGGTCAAGCCAGGAGTTCTCCTTTGTGGAGATGAGCGACAGCTACAGCACAGGCTCATCCATTATGCCGCAGAAGAAGAATCCGGACATGGCTGAGCTCTGCAGAGGAAAGACTGGCAGGGTCTACGGAGACCTGATGGGTCTTCTGACAACACTCAAGGGCCTTCCGCTTGCATACAACAAGGACATGCAGGAAGACAAGGAAGGTGTTTTCGATGCTTGTGACACAGTGACAATCTGTCTTGAAGTCATGGCTCCCATGATCAGGACAATGAAGGTCAACGCCGATGCCATGGCAAAGGCAGCATGCAAGGGCTTCATGAACGCCACAGACCTTGCCGACTACCTTGTCGTCAAAGGTCTTCCGTTCAGGGACGCCTACAAGATCTCGGGTTCTGTCGTTGCATACTGCATCCAGAACGGAAAGATTCTGGAGACGCTTTCCCTTGAGGAATACAAGGACTTCTGCACTGCCATAGAAAAGGACGTATACGATGCCATTGACCTGAAGAACTGCGTGAGCAGGAGAAATTCTGAAGGCGGAACTTCAATCGGATCGGTCAAAAAGCAGATTAAGTACATCGAGGAGACCCTATGAAGAAGGTTTTCATTGACGGAAGCGCAGGAACCACAGGACTGAGGATAGCTCAGAGGCTGTCCGAAAGGACCGACATAGAGCTTCTGAGCATTTCGGAGGAACTCAGAAAGGACAACGGCGCAAGAAGCGAGATGATCAACAGCGCCGACATAGTGTTCCTCTGTCTTCCGGACGATGCCGCACGCGAGGCGGTTTCAATGGCATACAGCACTGACGTGTGCATAATAGACACCTCGACAGCCCACAGGACAGCCGAAGGCTGGACATACGGCTTTGCAGAGATCGGAGACCTGAAGGAACAGATAGCCAACTCCAAGAGAATCGCAAATCCGGGATGCCATGCCAGCGGATTCATCTCACTGGTGGCTCCTCTGGTGCAGTGCGGCATCCTGGACAAGGATGTTGCCCTCACCTGCTTCTCGCTTACCGGATACTCCGGAGGCGGAAAGAAGATGATAGCCCAGTATGAGGAACTGGACAGAGATGCCCTTCTTGATGCTCCAAGACAGTACGGTCTGACACAGTCCCACAAGCATCTTCCGGAGATGGCAAAGGTCTGCGGTATCAATACCGATCCAGTGTTCTGCCCTATTGTCGCCCCATACTATGCTGGAATGCAGGTGACGGTGCCGTTGTTCAAAACAATGGCCCATGGCGGAATCAAAGATATAGAAAATGCATATAAAGAATATTATCAGGGTCCTGTTGTAAACTTCGTAGAGAACGCGGACCAGAGCGGTTTCATGTCGGCAGGTCTTTTCTCAGGCCGCGACGACATGGCAATCAGCGTATTCGGAAACGAGGACAGGATCCTTCTGGTATCATCATTCGACAACCTTGGAAAGGGAGCTTCCGGAGCTGCAATCCAGAACATGAACCTTGTCCTTGGAATCGACCAGACAACAGGTCTTAACATCGGAGGCTTAGCATGACATTGATTGACGGCGGCGTCTGTGCCGCAAAAGGTTTTACAGCCAGTGGAATCCACTGCGGAATCAGAGCCAACAGGACAAAGAGGGACATCTCCCTTATCTACTCGGAGAAGAATGCATCCTGTGCGGCAGTCTACACGACCAACCTGGTCAAAGGCGCACCGCTCGTGGTGACAAAGGAAAACCTGGCCGACGGCTATGCCCAGGCTGTGATCTGCAACAGCGGAAACGCCAACACCTGCAACTCCAACGGAATCGAGATTGCAAAGCAGATGTGCGACCTTGTTGCAAAGGGACTTTCGATCGACCCTGATGATGTGGTTGTTGCCTCCACCGGTGTCATAGGCCAGAAGCTGAGCATTGACCCCATCAAGGCAGGTCTTCCCGAACTTATCGCACAGCTTTCCAAGGACGGCAACGCAAACGCCGCCGAGGGAATCATGACAACCGATACCTTCAAGAAGGAGATTGCGGTCAAGTTCACAGTCGACGGCAAGGAGTGCACAATCGGCGGCATGGCCAAGGGCAGCGGAATGATCCACCCCAACATGGCAACAATGCTTGTCTTCATCACAACCGATGTCGCCATCTCCCCTGCAATGCTCCAGGTTGCTCTTTCAAGCGACATTGCCAACACGTTCAATATGGTAAGCGTAGACGGTGACACATCAACTAACGACATGGTCACGGTCCTTGCCAACGGAATGGCTGGCAACACTCCCATAACAGACCAGGGCGAGGCCTTCAACGAGTTCATGAAAGCCCTGAACACAATCACAGTCGGTCTCTGCAGGATGATCGCCGGAGACGGTGAGGGAGCCACAAAGCTTCTGGAGTGCGTTGTCACGGGAGCCGCCGACCTCTGTACTGCTAAGACAGTTGCAAAGAGCATCATCTGCTCCAGTCTTCTGAAAGCCGCCATGTTCGGTGCCGATGCCAACTGGGGACGTGTCCTCTGTGCCATCGGCTACAGCGGAGCGGATGTTGACGTCAACAAGATCGATGTGGCATTCAAGAGCTCCAAGGGAACAGTGGAGGTCTGCAAGAACGGAGCCGGAATCGACTTCTCCGAGAAGAAGGCCAAGGAAGTCCTTCTCGAGAAGGAGATCGACATCCTGGTAAATCTGAACAGCGGATCGTTCTCGGCAACAGCCTGGGGCTGCGACCTGACTTACGATTACGTAAAGATTAATGGTGACTATAGGACGTAAAAGGAAGACAGCATGCAGAAGTCATTTTCCAATGCGGAAAGAGCCGAGGTTCTGACCCAAGCCCTTCCCTACATCAAAAGATATGTCGGAAAGACGGTGGTTGTGAAATACGGCGGCAACGCAATGATCAATCCGGACCTCAAACAGCAAGTCATGGATGATATTGTCCTTCTCTGGCTGATCGGAGTGAAGGTTGTTCTGATCCACGGAGGCGGACCGGAAATCACAGGCATGATGGACAAGCTGGGTAAAAAGCCCGAGTTCGTGGACGGTCTCAGGGTGACAGACAAGGAAACCGTGGACATTGTGCAGATGGTCCTTGCAGGCAAGGTCAACAAGACCCTTGTCACCATGCTGGAAAAGCGCGGCGGAAACGCAATCGGCCTTTGCGGCATGGACGGAAAGCTCATTGAAGCCAAAATGAAGAGCGAAAAGCTCGGCTATGTCGGTGAAGTGACAAAGATCAACATCGGACCTGTCGCGGACATTCTGGAGAAAGGCTACATTCCCGTCATATCCACACTCGGATGCGATGCGGAAGGCAATGCCTACAACATCAATGCAGACACAGCCGCAGCCCACATTGCCGGTGCCCTGGGAGCCGAAAGGTTCATACTGATGACGGACATCGCCGGAATCCTGAAGGACAAGGACGATCCGTCCACCCTGATTCCTGAAATCAGCCTGTCAGAGGCCGACAGCCTCTTTGAGAGCGGCATCATATCATCAGGCATGATCCCCAAGGTACAGTGCTGCGTCACAGCCATCAAGGCAGGTGTGAAGAACGTGGTAATCATGGACGGAAGGGTCCACCACTCCATTCTGATGGAGTTGCTGACCAACGAAGGTGCCGGAACATTAGTCAAAGGAGAGTGATATGGATACGAAAGAACTGGATAAAACCTACGTTGCCGGAACATACAAGCGCTTTCCGATTGAGATAGTCAGCGGAAAAGGCTCTGTGGTCAAAGACCCGTCAGGGAAAGAATATATCGACATGGGAAGCGGAATCGGTGTCACATCGTTCGGCATTGCAGACGAAACCTGGCAGAAAGCCATCATCGACCAGATCTCCAAGGTCCAGCACATGTCAAACCTCTACTACACCCAGCCTTGTGTCAAGCTTGCCAAGCTTCTCTGTGAGAAAACCGGCATGAGCAAGGTCTTCTTCTCCAACTCCGGAGCCGAGGCCAACGAATGTGCCATCAAGGTTGCAAGAAAGTATTCCTCAGACAAATATGGAGCCGGCAGGCACACGATCATAACTCTTGAGAACAGCTTCCATGGAAGGACTCTCACCACCCTAGCCGCAACAGGCCAGGACCACTACCACGAGCTGTTCACTCCACTGACTCCGGGTTTTGTCAGCGTCCCGGCAAACGATGTCGCGGCTTTGGAGAAAGCAATAGCCGAAACGAATCCGGCAGGAGTCATGATCGAATGCGTCCAGGGCGAAGGTGGAGTCCTTCCGCTTGATGCATCCTACATCAAGGCTGTCAGGGAACTGACACAGAAGAACGACATCATAATGGTTGTCGACGAGGTCCAGACCGGAAACGGCAGAAGCGGACAGCTCTACAGTTACATGAACTTCGGCATCAAGCCGGATGTTGTTTCAACTGCAAAGGGTCTTGCAGGAGGTCTTCCTCTCGGCGCAACCCTTATCAGCGAGAAATGCCAGAACGTGCTGGGTTTCGGAGACCACGGCTCTACATTCGGAGGAAACCCTGTAAGCTGCGCAGCTGCTGTAAGCATCCTCAGCAGGATAGACGACAAGCTTCTCGAGGAGGTCAGGAAAAAGAGTGCCTTTGTCTTCGATGCATTCAAGAACGCTCCCGGAGTCCAAAGCATCAGCGGCCTTGGCCTCATGATAGGAATCAAGACAGAAAAGCCTGCATCCGAAGTCGTTGCCAAGTGCATGGAGAACGGCGTCCTCTGCCTGACTGCAAAGGACAAGGTCAGACTTCTTCCGGCCCTGAACATCCCCATGGATGTGCTTGAAAAGGCTATTGCAGTAATAAAAGACGCCTGCGTTTGAGTTCGTCAGGCGTCCTTATGAATTCAAAATAAGCCAGTTCTTACAGAAAAGAAAACAGTACGGATTTCCATTGTCGGAACCCGTACTGTTTTTAGTTTGTTAGTTATCCTTAATATTATGCCTCGTCAGCACTTAAGACATCCTTGATCGGAGCCATGACCTTCTTGTCGTAGCAGGAGAAGATCGAGTCAATTGCAGCTTTGTCAGGCTTACTTGTAAAGGCACTGACAACAGGAACTATGACCATTCCGCCGAGCATTGCGAACGCACCGCAGTTGATCGGACTCTGCAGCACTGCAGGGAACGAGCCCTTGAAGAACATGTTTGCAAGCATCAGGACCGAGCCCCAGATGAAGCATGCTACGCAGGAAGCCTTGGTGGTCTTCTTCCAGTACAGGCTGTAAAGGAACGGAGCCAGGAAGGAACCTGCCAGAGCTCCCCAGGAAAGACCCATCAGCTGAGCGATGAATGTTACATTCTTCTTGTACTGAACGATTGCAATCAGTGCTGAGATGAGGATGAAAATCGCAATGAAGATTCTGATGATCGGAAGGTTCTTCTTCTCATCTTTCTTGTCTCCGAGGAACATCGGATCGATGAAGTCCAGAGTCAGGGTAGAGCTTGAGGCAAGAACCAGTGATGACAGAGTGGACATCGATGCGGAAAGAACCAGGACAAGTGCAATTCCGAATACTGCCGGTGAAAGGTTGGCAAGCATCTCAGGAATGATTGCATCAAAGCCGTCTTTTGCGACATTGACGTTGAAGAGTCTTCCGAAACCGCCAAGGAAGTAACATCCGCCGGCAACAACGATTGCAAAGAATGTGGAAATTACTGTTCCCTTGTGGATGTCCTTCTCACTCTTGATTGCGTAGAACTTCTGTACCATCTGCGGAAGACCCCAGGTTCCGAGTGATGTGAGAATCACAACACATAGAAGACCGAACGGATCTGGTCCGAAGAATGAAGCGAAGATTCCGGGGGTTGTTGTAACAGAAGGATCTGTGACGTTTGCAAGAGCTGTAAGAGAACCCACAAAACCGCCGTTGATCTTCAGAACTGAAAGGATGATTGCCACAATTCCGAACAGCATTATGATGCCCTGGATGAAGTCGTTTACGGCTGTTGCCATGTAACCGCCGGCTATGACATAGATTGCAGTAAGCACTGCCATGACGACGATACAGACTGTGTAATCAACATTGAAACCCATTCCGAACAGTCTGCTAAGACCATTGTAAAGTGAAGCAGTATATGGAATAAGGAAGATAAAGATGATGATTGATGAAATTAGCTTCAGTCCTTTGCTGTTGAATCTGTTCTCAAAGAACTGAGGCATTGTGGCGCTCTTCAGATGCTGTGTCATGATTCTTGTGCGACGTCCGAGGATTGTCCACGCAAGAAGCGATCCGATGAATGCGTTTCCAAGACCAATCCAAGTGGATGCCACTCCGAACTTCCATCCGAACTGTCCGGCATATCCGACAAAGATGACCGCTGAGAAATAGCTTGTTCCGTAGGCGAAGGCTGAAAGCCATGGTCCCACGTTTCTGCCGCCGAGGACAAATCCTCTGACGTCCCTTGCCTGTTTTCTGCAAACAAGCCCTACCGCTATCATGATTCCGAAGAAGATCAGAATCAGCAGACTCTTTATCAACATATGTACACCTCCGTGACACCTACTTTCTACAGAAAAAGTGTTTTTTGGTCAATGGAGTTTGTTATTTTTCTTTACAGTTTGTTGCTATTATAACAAATA
>CADBOI010000037.1 GCA_902796335.1 uncultured Spirochaetales bacterium | reverse complement strand
CTGGATGACGGTGTTGATGACAAGCTTAGCTGTTCCGGCTGTGTTGTAGTTTGAGAGCCAGATCAGACCCTTGTACTCAGGCTTGAGCAGATCCGGGAAATCTTTCGGGGGCTCGAGGCCGAGTCTCTTGAGAGAATCTGCGTTGTACATGAATCCGAGAAGACCGGTGTAGATACCGTACCAGAGGTTGTCCTTGTGCTTGTAGACGCTCTTTGAGATGTGTGAAGCGTTCTTTGCGTCATATCTCTCGAGCAGGCCCTCTGAAGCGAGCATGTTGTAAGGATCTGTTGTACCGCCGAAGAAGACGTCTGCTGACGGGTTGCCCTTCTCTTCCTCGATCTTGGCCTGAACCTCACCTGTTGAAAGGCGCTGATAGACAGTCTTGATGCCGAACAGTTTCTGGAAGTTCTCGACTACTGCAGAAAGATACTGTTCCTCACATGAACCGTAGACAACGAGCTCACCATCTGCCTGAGCAGCGGCGATCAGTGCGGAATCGAAACCCTCGACTGCTGTTGCAGCTGACTTGGATTCCTGAGCACCCTGTGCGAAAACACCAGCGATGGCTACCATGAGAACAAGCAGCACTACTGTAAGTTTTTTCATTTTTCCTCCTCTTGATCCCGAAGGACCTTTTAAAATCTGAAAATATAGACTGACAGTGTTTTTTAACGACAATCCCGTAAAAACACTGCATGGGATATTGTCGCACCCCTTTTTGATGCGGTCAATGAAATATTACATAAATGTCTTTATAGCCTGTGACCCGATTATTTGGTATCATTGTCACATATGGCTTACGAAGTGACTGCTACACGCAAAAGACCTCAGAAATTCCAGGACCTGGTCGGTCAGGAATTCGTCGTCTCCACCCTGAAAAACTCGATCCAGCAGGGCAGGATCGCACATGCCTATCTGTTCAGCGGACCGAGAGGTGTCGGAAAGACAACAAGCGCAAGACTTCTTGCAAAGGCGCTCAACTGCGTGCACGGTCCTACGGCAGACCCGTGCGACGAGTGCGACAACTGCAGGGGCATAGCAAAAGGCAGCAGTCTGGACGTCATTGAGATAGACGGAGCCAGCAACACCGGAGTCAACGATGTGCGCGTGATCAAGGAGGAGGTCATGTTCCCTCCAACATCTTCGCGCTATAAGATCTACATCATAGACGAAGTCCACATGCTCTCCCAGAGCGCCTTCAACGCACTTCTGAAAACCATAGAGGAGCCGCCCGAGTACGTTGTGTTCATATTCGCCACAACCGAGACCCAGAAGGTGCCGGCCACAATCAGAAGCCGCTGCCAGCAGTTCAACTTCCAGCTGATTCCGCTTGAGACCATCAAGGGTCTCCTTGCGCAGGCTGCCGCGGAGATGGGAATCGAGGCGGAGGACGACGCCCTCTTCTGGATCGCAAAGGAATCCACGGGCTCAATGCGCGATGCCTACACCCTGTTCGATCAGGTCGTGGCATTCTCCAACGGCAGGATCACCCTTGCCCAGATCCGTGAGAAACTCGGCCTTGTGGGCGTGGAGCGCATAAACAACATCATGATGGATGTCCTGTCCGCAAACCGCGGCGCCTCCATAGACAAGATCCACGATCTTCTTGCAAAGGGCGTCAGCCTGGAGCAGATCGTGAAGGACTTCTCCGAATACTTCAGGACCCTCCTTCTGATCAGGAAGGGCGTGAAAAGCGAGAACGTGCTGGGCGAGCAGGTCTCCAGCTTCCCCGCTGACATTCTCAATGCGTACAACGAGGAGCAGCTCGAGGCTGCCCTGGACATGTTCCTGAACCTGTACAGGGACATCAGATACTCGCTCAATCCCCGTTTCGAGCTTGAACTGGCCATCTCAAAGCTCTCCAGACTGCGCTATGTGGCTTCCAACGCCAGCGTCCTGGAGCAGCTCGCCCGCCTGAAGAACGACCTCATCAGCGGTGCCATCACACCTCTGAATCCCGACCTTGCGGACCAGAAGACAATCCAGCCGCAGGCATCGGAGCCAAAGCCTCAGAGCCCGGCTCCCGCACCGGAAAAGGCAGAGGAGAAGCATGAGCCCCAGACGCCTCCCGTTCCGGAGCCAGAACAGCCCGAGCAGCCGAAGGAGGTCTCAGAGCCTCAGCCGGTGGAAGAAGCACCTGCACCCGCACCCGTTGCTGTGCAGGAAAAATCTGTGGAGTGGACTCTTGATGGTCTTGCCGATGCCCTGCCACACGGAACGATCTCCGTGGAAAAGACGGACATGGGTCTTGTGCTTGGTTTCAACAGCAGGCTGTTCTACCAGACGGCAAACAGGAACAAGGCCATGGTGGAGGAAAAGCTCCGGGACAAGACGGGTTGCGATGTGAACGTGGTGCTCTCCTACTCGGAACCGCCGGAGCCGAAGATTCCGGAGACCCCGGCCCCTCAGGCTCCCGTCAGGCAGCCGGAAGAGAAACCCGCACCTGCACCCGAGGTCAGGGAGGAAAGTCCGAAACCCCGTCCGCAGGAGCAGGCACCCATGAGCAATGAGCAGAAAAACCTTATTACAGACCTGATGCTGTGTTTTGACGGCAGAGAGGAGCGAGGATGAACCCATTTGAACTGTTGAAGAACATGAACGAGATAAAGAACCAGGCGGAAGCCATGAAGGCCAAGATCGCCACAATCAGATGCACCGGCTACGCCGGCGGCAACATGGTGGAGGCCGTGGCCAACGGCAACATGCAGATCGAGAGCATCAAGATCGATCCCGAATTCGCCAAGGCGGAGAATGCCGAACTTCTTGAAGTCATGGTCACCTCGGCGGTGAACACCGCTCTGAAGAACGTCAGAGACAGAATACAGGAAGAGGCCGGGGAAAAGATGGCCCAGTACGGAATCAACCTATGACTGCACTCGACAACCTTTCCAAGCTTCTTTCACGACTCCCGGGCGTCGGACCGAAAAGCGCATCCAGGATTGCTTTTTCCCTGATCAACACATCCAGGGACTACAACGACCTTCTTGCAAAGAGCATCGCGGAGATCAAGGACAAGGTCAGACCCTGTTCTATATGCGGATCTTTTTCCGAAACGGAAATCTGTCCTGTCTGTTCCGATTCCATGAGGGACAGGACCCTGCTCTGCGTTGTCGAGCAGCCACAGGATGTCCTTTCGATCCAGGCAAGCGGAGCATACAACGGGCTTTTCCATGTCCTGGGCGGAGCGATAAATCCGTTGAACGGAGTGGGTCCGGAGAACCTCAGTTTCGACAAGCTTCTCAAGCGCATAAACGAGGGCTCCTTCAAGGAAATCATCATTGCTACAAACCCCACGGAGGAAGGTGACACCACAGCCCTCTACATCAGGCACATCCTCAAGGACAAGGAGGGAATTGTCCTCACAAGACTTGCTTCCGGACTTCCCATCGGAGGAGACCTCGAGTATGCGGACAGAACGACACTGACTCGCTCTTTCCGCGGGCGCATCAGCTTCTGATTCTTTCATTATTATTTGATTCCGCGTTCCTTGCTGATTGTCTCGTATGCTTCCTGGATTTCCCGGAATTTCTTTGTCGCGTATTCCTTGAACTCGTCCGCAAGGCCCTTTGCGGCAACGGTGTCGGGATGGTACTCCAGAATCAGCTTGCGGTAGGCCTTCTTGATTTCCGCCTCTGAGGCATCCTCGGTCAGGCCCAAAACGGCATAGGCCTTGGAAGAGCCCTTGACGTTGTAGTTGCGGCGGATGCTGTCGTGAAGGGACTCGTGGATATGGAAGGCCCTTGCGGCGTAGTCGATCAGACGTTCCTCGTTGGGGGAAAGCCTTCCGTCCTCCATTGCCACCCGGTAGAAGATGTCCAGCATCATTGTCAGAAGCTGGGGCGATGTTCGGAAGTTGTGGTAGAACTGGTCAGCCAGGTTCTCGAAGCTTGCATCCTTGGTCAGAGCCTCTTCAAATATCTGTCTTGCGTAGTCCAGGCTCGGGCCGTACAGGTTCAGGTCGCGGGTCATGAATTCGTAGACCTTGCGCCTTGCTCCTTCGGAGACCTGCCCGTCCACGGAGGAAAGCTTGGCAAGCATCGAGAAGGCTCCTACGAAGAAGACCATCTGAGGATTGCTGTAGCCGGTATTGAAGAAGAAGTACTGCCCGCCATCTTCGGATCCGTCATGGCTCAGTGTTCGGGCACGGTCGGCCATGTGGCCGAGGAAGATGCCGATAATAAGCCCTACGGGACCGAAGAGGAACAATCCTAATAAACCGCCGAAGATTTTACCGGAAAAGAACATCAGAGCTTATCGATGAGCATTGAGCACTTTCCGCTCGGAATCGGGAGGGTCTTTTTCTTCTTCTCGTCGATGATCTCGATCGTGAAGTAGTAGAGCTTCTCGCTTTCAAGCCTGATTTCCCATCCGCGGGCGTTCTTGTTGCTCAGAATCGTGATTATGTTGCGCTTCAGGGACAGACCCTCGATTCCCATGACCTCGAGGCTCGGGACAACCCAGTTGACCGTCTTGCGCGGCAACGAGATGTCCAGGCCGATGATGTCCTCGATCATCAGCGTGATGGTCACAAGGCAGGACTGAGGGAGGAATCTCTTTCTGGGGAACTCCCCGTCTGCTGCCGGGATTCCCTCTTTCATCGGAAGATATGCTTCCCAGACATCACCGGGCTTGTCCCCCTCCGGATGAAGGGTATCTAGAATGAAGTACATGTGTCTGATGGCACACTCACGGGCAAAGACGTATTCGCCGTATTTCTCGAGGCCCTTGACCACGCAGTAGACGTTGGAGGGAACGATGGCTCCGCAGTAGCCGGTCGGGTTCTCCGAATAGCAGGGGGAATCCGCACTGACGCTGGGGAACGGGTTGTCTGTTCCGAAAACATCCGGGTTCTTCAGGTCCTCGATCATGAAGGAGGCTCTCTCGTCGTTCGGAATCTCGGCCAAGAAGGTCCAGTATGCTCCGATGAGCTTGAGAGGGATGCGCTCCTCATTGGCGTCAAGGTCGTAGTAGAAATGGGTCTCGGGATCCCACATCAGGTTGTTGATCCTGGTCTTGAGCGAGAAGTACAGCTTCTTGTACCTGAAGCTGAGCTCCTTGTCGTTCAGGATGTCACCGATGTTGGACAGATACAGGGCGTTCAGGGCGACCATGGTGTTGAAGTCGACGGGGTAGACGGTGCGCTCCCTGGGGATGTTTCCTGTAAGGCAGGCCGAGATGGGAACTGCGAACAGACCGTTCTCCTTCTGGAACATCGTCTTGAGCCATGTGAAGTACTTCTCCATGACCTCGACGGCATCCTTCAGGCGCTTCTTGTTTCCAATCTTGTGGTAGAAGACATACTCGACATAAGCGAAAAGCGGCATTGTGACACCTTCCGGATTGTCGTCGGTGACCACGGCTCTGCCGTCTTCCACGCTGTAGTCGGATCTGATCGCTCCGTTCTCCTCCTGCTTGCTGTAGAAGTAGTCGAGCATTTCGAACGGAGAATAGGTCTGGTTACTGTAGTTGAGGAAGAAGGACGAAAGGCAGCTGTTGAACTGGTTGATGGTCTTCTGGTCTGCGTATGACAGATAGTTTCCGGAAAAGCCGTTCTGCTCGGTTCCCTGGGTCCAATGCTCGTCAATCCACACCCAGGACCTGTCATAGAGGTCAACGAAATCCTGATCATAGAAATGTATCGATGGAATTGATTCGCGGCTCAATTACTGTTCCCCATTCACAAAAAACCCCAATATCACAATCCGATATTGGGTCAAGATAGCATACAGATTATCACAAAATAGCAAAATCGTCAAATTATTTTATTAATTATTTAGGTCAGACAGCTTTGCAATATCGCTTTTTTTCAGAATTGCCGAGATTGTCCCGTCAGGACAAAAGCATTACAATCGTTTTCATGACGGATCAGTTTCTTCCGATGACAAAATCTGACATGGCAAAGCGTGGTTGGGATCAGCTGGATGTCCTTTTCATCTCGGCGGATGCCTATGTGGACCATCCCTCTTTTGCCTCCGCCCTGCTCGGAAGGCTTCTGGAAAGCAGGGGCTACAGGGTGGGAATAATAGCCCAGCCTGACTGGAAGACCCCGTCATCCCTCACCGTAATGGGAAAGCCGCGCCTCTGTTGCATGATCAGCGGAGGAAACATAGACTCCATGGTTGCCCACTACACCAGCACCAAGAAGAAGCGCAGCGAGGACCTCTATTCCCCCGGAGGCAAGGCGGGACGCAGACCGGACAGACCGACAATCGTCTATTCCAATCTTGCCAGACAGGCATTCGGAAACATCCCGATTGTTATCGGCGGACTGGAAGCCTCCCTCAGACGCCTTGCCCACTACGACTACTGGCAGGATCTGGTGCGCAAGCCCGTCCTGTTGGATTCAAAGGCAGACCTTCTTGTCTACGGCATGGGAGAACTCCAGAGCCTGGAGATAGTAAGCCGTCTGGACAAAGGCCTTGGCGTTGACGACATGCACGACATCCAGGGAATTTGCTTCAACATCTCCCAGAAGGAAGATACGTCTTCCCTTCCTTTCGAACCTGTTGTCCTCCCTTCTTTCGAGGAGGTTTCCCTCAGGGACAAGGTCTCCAACAGGCCTGATCCGGAAGGTCAGAAGGCCTATGCAAAGGCCTTCAACCTGCAGATGCTTCACGAGAACCCATTTGAGAAACGATGTCTTGTTCAGGCATGTAATGGTAGAAATATTGTACAGAATCCTCCTGCAAGGCCATTGACAGAGAAAGAATTTGATGCCCTCTACGAGCTTCCTTTCCAAAGACGCTGGCATCCCTGCTACGACAAGGACGGTGGAATTCCCGCGATAAGGGAGGTACAGTTCTCCATCACCAGCAACCGCGGCTGCTACGGCGGCTGCTCCTTCTGCGCCATCACAAACCATCAGGGAAGGATCATACAGACCAGAAGCCTGCAGTCCCTGGTCAAAGAAACAAAGACTCTGACAAAGCATCCGGACTTCAAGGGCTACATCCATGATCTGGGCGGCCCTACCGCCAACTTCCAGTGCCCGGCGTGCGAGAAACAGCTGAAGGTTGGCCCCTGCGCCAACCGCCAGTGCCTGTTCCCAAACCCCTGTCCGAACGTCCGGGATTCGCATCGCCTCTACCTTGAGAAACTCAAGGCCGTTGCATCTGTTCCCGGAGTGAAGAAGGTCTTCATCAGAAGCGGAATCCGCTTCGATTACCTGATGCTCTGCGCCGACGAGGATACACGGAACCTGTTCATCAGTAAGCTTGTCAGCGACCACGTCAGCGGACAGCTCAAGGTTGCTCCGGAGCACATCTGCGACAGCGTGCTGAGCTGTATGGGAAAAAGTCCGGTTGAAGTCTACGACAGCTTCAGAAAGGCCTTCTTCGACGAGAACCGCCGACAGGGCAAGAAACAGTTCCTCATCCCCTACCTGATCGCAGCCCACCCCGGCTCGACTCTGGAGGATGCCATAGAGCTGGCGCTTTACATGAAGAAGCAGGGCTTTGTCCCGGACCAGGTCCAGGAGTTCTATCCCACGCCGTCCACGGTATCCACATGCATGTACTACACAGGACTCGATCCGCGTCCGGGGGAGAACCTGAAGAAGGTGTTCGTTCCGAAAGGAAGGGATGCGAATCTCCAGCGTGCGCTGCTGCAGTTCAACAGGCGGGAAAACAGGACTCTTGTGCTGGAAGCTCTGAGGAAGGCAGGAAGAACAGACCTTGCAAAGGTCCTTCTGCCAAAGTAAACTGTTTGCGATAAAAGCAGGTCCTTTCATGAGCACATTAATAATCAATGCCGATATCGTCACTTCCGGTTCAATCAGGGAAAAAGCCGGACTTTTCATCAACCATGACGGCAGGATTGCCGATGTCTTTGATATGCAGGATTTCGACAGGGCCAAATACGGTGATGTTGATTCTGTTCTTGACGTCAAGGGCCGTCTTCTCTGCCCGGGCCTGATCGACACACACATTCATGGAATCGGCGGCTTCGAGCCGGACACCACAGAACCGGAGCCCACTCTCAGGATGTCCGAAACTCTGGTCAGATTCGGAGTGACGTCTTTCCTTCCAACCCTCTATGCAGGCAGGGAGGAGAAGATGGAGAAAGAGGCTTCCGGTATTGTAAAAGCCATGGG
>CADBOI010000036.1 GCA_902796335.1 uncultured Spirochaetales bacterium | reverse complement strand
TGGTATTTCCCCTCGGGGTATTTGCCTTCGCCCATCTCCTTGAAGAGCCTGAGGTTCTCCTCGATGCTCCTGTCTCTGTCCGGGCTGTTCTTTCCCGGAGTGGTGAGGGTTCCGCGGTTCTCCTTGACCTGCTCAGGGGTCTGGCCGTCAACGTAGGCGAGGCCTTCCTTGATCAGGTTGATGGCAATCTCGTGGAGTTTGTCGTAGTAGTCCGAGGCATAGTACTCATGCTTGCCCCAGTCGAATCCGAGCCATCTGATGTCGGATTTGATGGAGTCGATATACTCCATGTCCTCCTTTGCCGGGTTCGTGTCGTCAAGCCTGAGATGGCAGACTCCGCCGTATTTCTGCGCAAGGCCGAAATTCAGGCAGATGCTTTTGATGTGTCCGACATGCAGGTATCCGTTAGGCTCGGGAGGGAAGCGGGTCACGATTGTGTTGTTCGGCACCCTTCCGTTTGCAAGGTCGTCCTCGATGATCTTCTCTATGAAATTAAGGGAAGCCTTCTCTTCAGTTTCCTCAGGGACATTGGTCCTGATGTCTTCGCTCATGTTTACCTCCACTGCTCTTTCAAAGGAGCTCTAAGGGTCTGTGCAGATATTACCATAATCGGGCGGAATGCTCTATATAGTATGGGCTGTTGTGATATAATATTGGTTGCTCCGGAGGGCAAGATGATAGCAGTTGTGGGTGAATCCCTTATAGACAGGGTAAACGGAAAGGAACTGATCGGTGGCTGTGCTTTCAACGCGGCCCTGGCCGCCTCAAGGCTGGGGGCTCCCGTAACGTATTTCGGCAAGGTCTCGAGCGACAGCTACGGTATGATGATCCTGGAGAGGATGATAGACAACGGGGTACTGTTCGACCCCATCCTTTGCAACGCCCCGGAGCCCACACTGTGCAGCAAGGCGGTCCTGGACAAGGACGGAAAGGCGACATATGTGTTCGATTACAAGGGAACGGCAGCCTGTTCCCTGACCAAAGAGGAACTTTCCATGGCATTCTCCAGCGAAGGGGACATCGACATGGTGTTTCTGGGCTCTATCTCACTTCTGATGGAACCCGGATGCGATGCCATTGTGCCTGCAATAGCGACCATAGAGAAGAAGCCGGACAAGTTCCTTGATGTGAACGCCCGTCCGTCAATGGTTAGGGATCCTGATTCATACAGGAAGATGATCCTGGATCTTGCCTCCGATTGCGAGCTGGTCAGGGTCAGCGACGAGGACCTTGGTTTTCTTTTTCCTGGCATTGATCAGTTGGAAGCGGAAAAGAAGCTTCTGAACATCTGCAAGGGAAGTCTGATTGTCACAAGGGGCGCCGAAGGTTCCACATGGTATCAGAAGGGGCAAAAGACGTTCCGCGTGGATGCTCCATGTTTCAAAGCAGGAAAGGTTGTGGACAGCATTGGCTGTGGAGACACGTTCGACGGTGCCGTCATGGCATGGCTGGAAAGAAATGGTTTCGTACGTAATATCGCCGGACTTGAAAGGGACGATGTTTCCCGAATCCTTGATTATGCATCGAAGGCTGCCGGACTCAACTGCCTGTTCGAAGGCTGCAATCCTCCGAGCCGAGTTGGCAATGCCGATGATATGGAGTAATATTCATTAAGCATGAAGGCTAGAAAACGTGTTCTGATGATTTTAATTATCGCCGTCTCTGTGGTGGTTGCCGCATTCGTCGGAATCGTTCTTGTCAGGTGGACAGGAGCGCTTTCATCGAAGCAGCGCGTTCAGGAGCTCAGGAAGGCTCTGAAGGAAGTCATCAACGAATACGGAGAGAAGGGACTTCTGGAGATGGCGGGTGTACCTGTGGACAACATCTACTACGGTGATTCCGGCGTGACCCTCTTTGTGGGCGAGCGCGGAGCCTGGACATACAGCGACGACGAGCTTCAGAACATAAGCATCTTCGAGACCGGCAACAAGGCCGTTGTCCATATCGAGACCCAGGTCACCGACGATTCATCTTATTTCGATGCCGTTCCTCAGAGCGACACCGGATCGGGATTCTTCATCTCCAAGGAAGGTCTGATCGTCACAAACAACCATGTGATCGAAGGCGCATCTATTATCACCGTCTCGCTTCATGACGGAACCGTCTACGAAGCCCAGCTTCTGGGTTCCGACAAGGAGAACGACATTGCGGTCATAAAGATCTCTCCGATTCCGGGATCCGAAATCAGCGTGCTTTCGTTCGGCGATTCGGACTCCCTTGTGGTGGGACAGAAGGTCATTGCCATAGGAAACCCGTTCGGTTACGACAGGACAATGGTCACCGGAATCATTTCCGGACTGAGCCGTCCCATCAGGGACGAGAAGGGTAACGTACTTCTTGGAATGATTCAGACAAGCGCACCGATCAACCCCGGAAACTCCGGAGGTCCTCTGCTCAACACGGCGGGACAGGTCATCGGAATCAACACATCGATCTACAACGCCAGCGGAAACAGCCAGGGAATGAACTTCGCCGTTGCCTCGAACACTGCGGCGGCATCGGTCAACGATCTTGTCAGCTTCGGCAAGGTCAGCAGAGGTTGGCTGGACATTGTTCCCGTTCAGCTTTCACAGGCCATAGTGGACTATGCTTCGCTGAAGGTCTCAAGCGGACTTCTGGTCAGCCAGATTGTCCCGGGCGGTCATGCCGACCAGGCCGGACTGAAGGCCGGAACCCAGCAGGTACGCTACGGATCGTCGGTCATCTACCTTGGCGGAGACGTCATCACAGAGATCAACGGGGTATCGGTTTCCGACTACAGCGATCTGTTCACCGCTCTTTCCAACACAAGGCCGGGTGATGTGGTTCCTGTGACGATCGACCGCAACGGAACAACCCTCAGACTTCAGGTCAGCCTGGTCGAAAGAACGGAAGAGAACCTGAGATGGATCAACAGATAGATGCCTGAGAACAGATATCCCTCCGAGCCTTTCAAATTCCAGATTCCCGAGAAGGAAGAGGTGCAGAAGATGCGCTTCCATCCCGGTCCGGACGGTCCCGGAACCGGCGAGGTAGATGCGTCCTGGGGCGGCGATCTTGTCTACAATGTCCACGGTCCGGTCCAGTGGAAGGCCAAGCCTTTTGTGGTGCACGCTCCGTTCGATGTCTCCGGAGACCAGCAGCAGGCAATAGACAAGCTTGCGGAGGGTGTGCTTGAGGGCGACAGATTCCAGACACTCAAGGGAGTCACCGGTTCCGGAAAGACCTTCACCATGGCAAAGATCATCGAGAAGGTCCAGCGTCCCACGTTGATTCTCTCGCACAACAAGACGCTGGCTGCCCAGCTTTACAGGGAGTTCAAGTCGTTCTTTCCCGAAAACAGGGTGGAGTACTTTGTCTCGACATACGATTACTACCAGCCCGAGGCCTATGTCCCGGGTAAAGACTTATATATAGAAAAGGATGCAGATGTAAACGCGGAGATAGACAGGATGCGTCTTTCGGCCTCGTTTTCCCTGATGGAGAGGCGCGATGTCATTGTAGTTGCCACCGTGTCCTGCATCTTCAGTCTGGCAAACCCCGTGTCCTTGAGGGACATGACCCATGTCTTCAGAACCGGCCAGGTGTTCGACCACAGGGCGGAGCTGGAGCAGCTTGTCAGGATGCAGTATGAAAGAAACGATATGATCCTGACCCGCGGTTGCTTCCGTGTCCACGGCGACACCATAGAGATCTGTCCTCCTTATCTGGACAATGCGGTGAGGATCACGCTGGACTGGGACACCATAGAGAGCATCCAGTGGTTCGATCCCATCAGCGGCGAGAAGCAGGACAAACAGGACAGCTTCACGCTGTACCCCGCAAAGCAGTTCGTAATGCCAAAGGAGCAGGTGATAGCCGCAATAGGCCGCATCCGCAGCGAGATGGAGAGCCAGTACGAGTACTTCATCAACACCGGACATCCGGTGGAGGCCGAGCGCATAAAGACCAGGGTGGAATACGACCTTGAGATGCTCCAGGAGATTGGCTACTGCCCAGGAATCGAGAACTACAGCAGACCGCTTTCGAACAGGGCGCCCGGCGAAAGGCCCGCGGTCCTGCTTGATTATTTCCAGCCGGATTTCCTGACGTTCATTGACGAGTCCCACGTGACGTTGCCCCAGATAGGGGCCATGTACGAAGGCGACCACTCCAGAAAGGCCAACCTGGTCCAGTACGGGTTCAGGCTGCCGTCTGCACTGGACAACAGGCCGCTGAAGTTCGATGAGTTCGACCATGTCACCGGTCAGAGGATATTCGTCTCCGCAACTCCGGGAAAGCTTGAGAAATCGCTTTCCTCACATATGGTCTCCCAGGTCATCAGGCCTACGGGTCTTCTGGATCCGGAGATCACAGTCAAAGGAACGGAGGGCCAGATCGAGGACCTCTTCGGAGAGATCAGAAAGTGCACCATGAACCACGAGAGGGTGCTGGTCACGACTCTGACGAAGAAGATGGCCGAGGACATCTCCGATTTCTTCGCCTCCAAGGGCGTGAGGGTACGCTATCTTCATTCGGAGGTAGAGACGATCGAGCGTGTCGAGATCCTCAAGGAGCTCAGGGCAGGGGAATTCGATGTCCTTGTGGGAATCAACCTCCTCAGAGAGGGACTGGATTTGCCGGAGGTGGCTCTGGTTGCCATACTGGATGCGGACAAGATCGGATTCCTCAGAAGCGCCACATCCCTGATCCAGACAATCGGAAGAGCCGCCAGAAACGTCAACGGACGTGTGATCATGTATGCGGACAAGATAAGCGACGCCATGCGCGAGGCCATTGACGAGACAAGGGAGAGGAGGGCGATCCAGAGCGCCTACAACAAGGAGCACAACATCACGCCCAAATCAATCGTCAAGGCTGTGGAGGACATCCTCGAACGGGAGAGGGAGGATGCCGCCGATGATGAAAGGCAGGACATCTCCATCAGAAAGGCCGGATACAACCTTCTGGATCCCGCACAGCGCAAGAAGTACATCAAGGAGCTTGAGTCCGAAATGCTCCAGGCTGCCAAGGATCTTGAGTTCGAAAGGGCTGCGGTTCTCAGGGATGAAATCCAGAACATTAAGGACATGAAACTATCCTGATCCGGTTTAGTTACTGATTTTGCAAAACTTTGGTTTAAAAATCGAAGATTGTGGTATATCATTATGGGTAACACCACTAATTGGAGCTCTTTATGTCGAAGAAAAACAAAGTTATCAAACTCGGATCGAAGAAGAGAGATAAGGGAAAAGACTATCTCGTGACCTTCAACGGTGTGCAGATGACACGCATCGAGCGTGAGGCTCTCCTCAGGGCACAGGCAAAGACCAACGAGCCGGAACCGGCCCCCACAGGAAAGAAAGCGAAGAAGGGAACAAAAGTCGCAGAGCCGCGCCACAGCAAACTGTTCAATCTGCTCCATCCGAAGAAGAAGCAGACCGCAGTGCCTGATCTGAAGTCTGTGGAGAACACAGCTCCGGTAGTGGAGGAGAAGGTTGAGGAAAAGGTCGAGGAAAAGGTCGAAATCGCTCCCGAGCCGACACCGGCACCCGAGCCCGTTCCTGCAGAGGATGTTGTCACCGGAGACGATGATTTTGTCGAGGAAGAGGATGACGGAGAGGAGGACGATCTTTCCGAAGAGCTCAACCTCCGCAATGCCAAAAAGCGCATAAGCCCGAGATTCGTCATGAGAGTCGCCAAGATTTCAGCAAAGAGCTGTGACGACTTCATCAACGCAGAACCGGGACTTGATAAGAAGATCGCCGCTGTCGATGCGGAGATCAAGAAGGCCAAGACTCCCAAGGATGCAACCGAAGAGGTCAGAGCTGAGTTCAACGAGAAGAGAAAGGCTCTTAGGGCCGACAAGAAGAAGCTCGAACTTGAGAAGAGCACCAGCAGATCCAAGGCAGAGGCCCTTGAGCACGCCTCAGACGGATACTGCGATATCTTCAAGTTGCTTACCGGCAAGGTCCTTCAGGTCAGAAAGACCGAGAGACTCAACGAGTACCATCCGCTCACAGAGGAACAGGAACTCGAGGTTCTCAACAGCCTCTGGGCAGACAAGAGCGCAAGAAGGGCTCCGAAGAAAAAGAGCTGATAGTATCGAATTGCTTTCATCGGCCGTCACAGAAATGTGGCGGCCTTTTTTATCATCAGCAACGTTATTTCCCAATTTTCAAAAGAATTTCAAGAGAATGCAGCTCTTCCTGTGACATTGATTGGAGGTTTTGCGTGATTGCTAGAAGTTTCTTGTTGTGGAACAGCACGCGAGCCAGTTGCTCACAGGTATTAAGGCTGATGTCTTCATCGTTGCCATAAACCAGCCACTCCACGGAGCATCCCAATTCCTTTGCAAGTACGCAGGCACTCCCAAGGCTGGGGAGGTGCGCAGTACTCTTTTGGTTTAGCATGGTCTGGTAATTAAGTCCATGCTTTCTACAAATGTCCTTCAACTGGACTTTTTTCTGAGCTTGAACTATTTCCACCCTACCCCAAAAGTTCATAGCAATCTTTTCATTGTGATCTTCCATTCGATAATTCTCAGGTAATGACAGATAATTATACAGCCCCTGATAATAAATTCAGTATTTACATAATGAAATCAGTATGTTACACTGCAGGTGAGTTATTCATGGGAGAGGGTTAAACATGAGGAAAGGGATACTTCTTTCTTTATTCATTTTCATTGTATCTATTTTCTCTTTGTGGGCCCAAAGCAACAATTATTCCGATGTTGTTACAATTGAGCCTACATTTTCATATCAGCATATAAGATATCATGTTCCTCAGTACAACAACAAAAGCGGTCTTGGTTTAGGTCTCTTTGTGGGCTATGACCATTTTGAGGACGACTACAGGTCTTCAGGTGTCCAGCTTTCATTTGAATACTTCCAATATCCCACATTCTACAACTATACCGACATCAAGCTCGCCGGAGTGTTCAAGGCAAGGCTCATTCCCAAGGATGATCCGAACACAAATACCAGACTATTCTTCGCATTCGGAACAGGAGCCGATTTCGTGTTCAGAGAAGATGGTGATTTCGGGGCCTATATGTATATGAGCGGCGGTCTTGAGCTTGTGTTTTTCGGTGATGACAGGAGCGATATCACCGTCAAAGCCGATGTTGCAGGCACATTCCAGAACGGAAGCGCTTTGATCCATGCCTCGGTTGGTCTGGGAATCAGACTCGGATTCGGAAAGCCCATCGAAGGTTCCAAGGAGGAAGTCGTCAGATGAAGAAACTCCGCGGAATCGTCACTATCATCATCCTTTCTCTAGTGATTCTGCTTTCCGTTTCCTGCGAGCACAACGTCTACTTCCCCGCAAGCGATACCTGGGGAGTGCAGGGCTACGTGTTCGCCACATTCAGTGAGGCCATAGACTACCTCATGAAGAATCCCGGAACAGGATTTGGAATCTCCAGAGACATGGTTGAGAGCGACATAGCATGGGAAAGGACCATCTATCTCCTGCGTGACGTCGGAGAGGACGAAAGGGGCGAGGCTATCGCTGTTCCTTCGGAGTTCGTCGGGCAGCTTTGCGTGAACTTCAACGGTCACGAATACTGGTTCGATCCAAGTCTGGATCAGTTCCTGGATATCCAGGGTGGAGAAAAGATCGACATCATCAATGGAAAGACAGTCATAACAGAGGACACCGTATCAAGGACCGCTGCACTGGCCGTTGATGTCCGCGTCGTAACCGTGGACGAGCATATGATAGACGACAGAAGAAAGGATCCCAAGGCTGTAAGCGTCGGTGAAAACGGAATTCTGGTCGTGACTTCGTCCTCGGGAGATAGAGAAAGCCTGTTGTTGGATGGAATCTTCAACATAGCCATAGGCGGACAGCTTCTGATAACAGAAGGCTATGTCTATATACAGGATGTCAACGATATAAACTCGAAGGTTCCCGGAAGCCTTGTGATCGAAGGTGGAACTATCGAGTGTCCGCATGTGGTAGAGGTGATTGTTGACGTGGCAATTCCTGAGGAGACCAGGGAAAACGTAGACGTGGATGTTGTTCACGACTTCGTCCTTCAGTGGGAAAAGGTTCTTAAGGAACCGACATGCCATGAGGAAGGTCTCAAGCAACTGCATTACGAGTGTACCAGCTGCGTGGCTACCGAGGATATAGAGGAGGTCATTCCCAAGCTCGAGCATCATGAAGTGTGGGCTAATGACCCGTATCACCACTGGAAGGAATGCTCCATCTGCCATGATGTGCTTGGAGATAAGGAAACGCATACGTTCGTGACAATCGGAGGCACGACATATTGTTCGGTCTGTGGTTATGTCTATGAGGAAGGAAGCGGTGCCGACTCCGGATTCGATGTCACTGCAGAGGACCTTATTCCTGCCGGATATATTACACACACCTTTAATGAGCTTACCCAAATGCATGAGTTTGCATTTGTAAGCACAAACGATAATTCTGTACCGGACCACTTTACTTGGTATTTGGATGACAGTCTTCAGTCCGGATATACGGGAACGGAGTACACCACGGAGATGAAGTATGAGAGCTTCACCGTGATGTGTATATTCTGGAACGGCAAGGGCATGGGAAGTGCCTCGGTGACCATTCAGTAAGGAGGACGGAATGAGAAAAACCTGCATCCTACTGATGGTAACAGCACTTGTACTCATTGTTTTTGCCTCCTGTTCTCCGGAAATGTGGAAGAATGCCGTAAGCATCTCTTTCTCAAGTGACTCAAGATCAATAAATGCGGTACCGGAGAGTTTTGACAAAGATAGCTACTACTGGAAATACGCTGCCAGGATGACATTGACTGAAGCTTCTGAAAACGGCGGAAAGACACCTTCATACGATGAAGATGGAGCTGTCTTCCTCCACGAAACCGTTCCGGGACTTGAGGGTCAGATTGGCGGATTCTCAGAGGGAACATGGGATTTCCTTCTCTTTGGCTACAAAAGAAGCGGAGAGGAAGGGAATTACACCTACAGTCTTGTCTATAGCGGCGAGGCCACAGGAGTGAAGCTTGTCAAGGGTTCTTTGAATATGGTGGATGTGCGTACAGCACCGGTCACAGACCATGGAAACGGTTATCTGTTCGTGGATATGGATCACATCGTGTTCAATCCATCCGGTGAGAAGTCTCAGGATGTTGTCGATTTCACACGAACCGTGACGGTCACAAGGCTGTCCGATTCACAGGTTGTGACATCTGATGACTATCTGTATGATGTTCAGCCCGATTTCTATCTGGTGAACATCAGATTCATACACGGCGGCTATATCTATGCCGAAGGTTCCGTTGTCGCAACCGTCTATTCAAACCAGACGGTGACGGTTTCTGGAAACGTAAACGAGCTGGTCACTTTTGCAGCTCTGGATATACCGACTGCATAAGGAGTTGAGGAAAACTGAATATGATGACGACAAGACAGGAAAGGATAATGACGGTTTCATTGGTCATGCATTATCTGTTCGCTGTATTGATGATTCTGCTCATTGCATCATGCAGTCAGGAATCCAGAACATCATCGGAAGAACTGGTGGCTGTCAGCTTTGATCAGAATACGAGGGCACTTGTGTCTGCTCTTGAGGATTTCGACAAGGACACGCTCTACTGGTTCTATGCTGCAAGAAAGACTCCGGGTGAAGGTGGAACGATGCTGGACGGATCCGGTCTCAAGAGCGGAGAAACACCTTCTTATGACTGGGCTGGAGCTATGAAGGTAAAGGAGGGCATTGGCCTTGGAACAGTTTCGGGATTCTCCCAGGGACTCTGGGATTTCCTTCTGTTCGGATGCAAGAGAGAAGGAACTGAAGGTTCCTATTCATACCACATCGCTTATCAGGGTGAGATTACTGCAGTTAGCCTTAAAAAGGGTGGAACAAATGCTGTTAACGTGGTTGTAAGTCCTGTATCAACCACAGAGAAGGGGACATTGTTTGTCGACACGGACAACATCATCTTCGACCCCGTTCAGGAAGAGACCACTGGAATCGCGGAGTTTGCAAAAGTTGTCACCGTCACCAGAGTTTCCGATGATAAGCCTCAGGAATCCGAGACCACGACTTACATTCTTGATCCTGGAGTATACCGTGTTGCTGTTGCATTCACCTATGTCATTGAAGAAGAGACCTACACCTACGCCGAGGGGTATGTTCTTTCCACCATATATTCCAACCTGACCACCACGGTCACGGGAGATCTATCTGAACTGGTTACTTTTGCCACATTCGAAGCCGAAGAGGCAACAGAGTAAATAAAACATATTATTAAGGAGAAATTAGGATGAAGAGGAAGAATTTATTATTGATTCTTGTCGCAGCACTGGTGCTTTCCGCCTTCTTTGTTGCCTGCAAGGCAGACATCGAGGCACCGTCCGGGGAACTTGTGGACGTGACATTCGCAATGGATGGCTCAAGAGCCTTGTCCGCGACTCTTGAAGATTTTGATCCAGATTTGTACTACTGGAAGTATGCAGCTGCAAAGAATGCAGCCGATACATCGGGACTCAACAGCGGAGCCACAGAAGGCTACAATGATGAAGATCCGGATGCAAGAGAAGCCGGTGCACTATGGATTCATGAGGGTGTATCCGGTCTGTCAGGAACAGTTCCCGGATTCTCGCAGGGACTTTGGGATTTCACTCTGTATGCATACACTAAGGAAGGTACGTCAGAGAGTCCTGTTTACAGTCTAACTTATCTGGGAGAAGCAAAAGCAGTATCACTTGTCAAGAGTGAACCCAACAAGGTTCACGTTGTAGTCAGTCCTGCTCCTGAAGGAAATGGAAAACTGTATATCGGAGAAACAACACTGAATCCGAAAAAACCGGGAGACATTCCTTCTGTTTCAAGATTCCTCAAGGTCGAGGATTTCGATGGACATGAGTATGCTCCAACATCTGGAACCACTTATATTCTTCCTGCCGGAACATACAGGGTTACAGTCACCTACAAGGCAAGTGGAATCACCTATGCCGATGGCATGGTCATCGCAACAGTATATCCGAACATGACCACAACAGTCACAGGATCTGTTGATGAGCTTGTGACATACGCACAGTTCGAAGCAGAGCAGAATCCGGATATTATTACAAGGACTGCAGGTGTTGATGGCATCACTTCAACGACAACCGGAGATGAACAGGGCAACATCAATCTGAGCGAGCCTACGACTGTTGAGGACAAGAAGATTTCCGCAAC
>CADBOI010000035.1 GCA_902796335.1 uncultured Spirochaetales bacterium | reverse complement strand
TCGAAATCCACTCCATGTTTTCGGATGTTTTCCTCGTTTTTCTTTACATCCCAAACGACCTCTTCCATTATACACCTCATTACCACAAATTTGTAGCCACATTTTCATATACCTATTATTTGGGTTTTCTATAAAACACATCTCTCCAGAACCTAAGATGAAGGCAGAGTGAATTTGCACTCTTAAGTGATTACACACCCCTATTCAGGGAAATTGTCGATTTCATAAAGGTTTTGGTTTCACATTTTTTGTAAAAATGCAAAAAAACAGGCCGGCTTTGGAAAACCGACCTGTCATGAAAACCGGAGAGCTGTTTCAGAAAATGAAAGAAAGTCCGATGAATGCCTTCATGTTGAACGAGAACGAGAATCCCGTGGACTCGACCAGCTCTGTGGGCTCAAGCTTGGTATAATCGTCGGAGCTTTTCGCGTTGTAGTTTATGCGTCTGGCAATCGTATAGAACCCGAGGTCCGGCATAAGAGTACAGACAGCGGAGAGCCTGGTGGAGAGACTGTATTGAGCGTTTGCATAGAGTCCTGCGGAGAAAGTGGTGACTGTGGTGTAGTCCGCATAGTAGTAAGGCGTGTGATTTTCTCCCTCGATCTTGAATTTGATCATTCTGTAGCCTTCGTTAATGCGGAAGATACCGAAACCTGCACCCAAGGTCAGCTCCAGAGGACCCGTAAGCAGGTCAAACTTGTGGGCAAATCCAATATGGGCAGACAGTGTGTTGAAGAACAGATCGCTCGAATGGAACTTGTACTCGGGATTCTTCGTCTTCTTCGTATTCTCCAGACTTTTTTCCACATCGGTGCGTGACACAGCACCGTTGATGTTGACCTTTGACGGGAATGCCAGGGCGAAATCGATGTACATCTGGAGATCCTTGCTCATGACCATATCCATGCCGACTTCGAATCCAACCCCGGATGCACTGAAATCGACTCCACTGAGTTTGTCGGAGTATTTCGCGTCTATGGAAGTCTTTCCCGTGGTGAAATCAAACATTCCTCCGCCTCTGACAGTCACCTCGAATGCGGCGAACACCGAAAGAGGAATCAAAACAAAAATACATATTATCAACAGTTTCTTCACAACTCACCTCACATCTGGAGTATCTCAATTTCATTAGAAATGATATGGCTGCGGATATTGAAGATTATGATCTCAATCTTATCCGTCTCCACCATATCCGTTATTTTCACAACCTCGGCGGCAGTGGCCTTCCGCTGGTCGAACAGCTCGCTTACCTGCTCAAGAGCCTTCTTGTCTGCTTCGTATTTAATCTGGAAAACTTCCTTCTTGTTCTTGTAGTCCTTGATGGAATTCATCAGCTGATTGCCTTTAGCCAGATACTCACTGTAAGCAGTCTTCCACTCCTTTTCAGCCACAAGCGCATCATACTCGAGTTTCTCAAGTTCCAGTGACTCCTTGCGCAGAGTCTCGTTTGTGAGATTGCGCAGGGTGTTTTCATACTCATCCCAATCGACCGAACTCTTTCCGGGAACAACAGTCTTCGTGTAAAGAAGCTTAAGCCTCTCCATCTCGGACCTGGAAAGCACCTGCGGCGTGTTGGACCAGGAGAATCCTATGGACATTGTCGGACCGGTCACACGTTGACCCGGATCCGCCCTGAAGTCATAACTTGTATTTAGCGACATATCCACACTCAGGTTTCCCGTCGAGTATGTTGCTCCTATATCACCGCTCAGCTGTGTGGTCTTGTAATCAAAAGTGTCAGTCAGCACAACCTTGGGCTCTATGCTCGCCTTGATTTTGAACTGACTGCTGCGGCCAGTCTTCTCCTCTATCTTCTGCAGAACAGTCAGATAGTCGTAGTATTTCGACATGACATCGGAATTGCCTTCTTCCAATGCCACGAATTTGGGATCGTACTCGTTTGCAGAGTCCACCAGCACAGGGTCAATTCCATATGACCTCTTGAATTCGGAGAAATCATCTGTTCCGGAGTTCAGCTTCTGCTCGGCTTCCTTGCTCTTCATCTCCACTTCGGCATAGCGGAGCGTGGCATCCGGAGAGTCTTTGACAAGCTTTCCTTTCTTGATGTCATCCTCGTAGGCAGCCCTCAACTGAAGAGCCTCCGAATTGAGTTTTCTGACATCCTGAGACCACTGGAGCACTTTGATCAGATCCTCAAGGAAGGCGTTCTCCAACTGCAGCAGGGATGTCTTGTAGCTGTTGTTGCGCATCAGGTCGGACTGGCCTTCATGATAGTTGGTGGTATCCCAGCTCTTGAATTCAAAACCCTTGGAAAGCCCTGCCCTGAGAGAATAGGAAATCCCGTCCGTCTTGTACGTTCCTTTTTCGGAATCCCAGTTGAAGACCGGTCCTCCGATCGAAAGTCTGGCATCAAAGGAGAGGTTGTCCTTGTTCTCAGGCGTGCTGTAGCTTACATCGACAGACGGCATGGTGATGCCGATCGGACTTCTGAAATCGTCTTTTGCACTCAGCTCAAGACTCTGGATACTGATGCCCCAGTTGGGTCCGTTCATTGCCCCGATGACCTGATCTAGAAACTCGTTTCGCCTTGACTGCTTCAGTTCTGCCGCCTTCGGGCTTGTCTCAAGCACGATTGCAAACAGTTCCTCAGCGCTTTCCGCAAGGACAACCGGGCACAGGATCAGTATGATGAATAATATGGAAAGTGTCCTTTTCATAGGCTTGATTATAGCATCACAATCTGGTGTTTCAACGACAAAGAATCGTAAATAATCTAATCTTTCTTGAATTTCGGCCGTTCTGGGCTTAAATTTTAAGTTGTAATTCTAAAACAAGGAGATTGGGAAACATGAAGAAAAGAATTATCCCGTTCATTCTTATTTGCGCC
>CADBOI010000034.1 GCA_902796335.1 uncultured Spirochaetales bacterium | reverse complement strand
TCGGTCAGAACAGAGTTCACTTCATCTTCATCCTGAAGTCCGCTGAGGGATTTCTGTCTTTCCGTGGTGTCGTTGAGCCAACTGAAATCGTAATCCGGCGTACCGAAGAAAGTGACGCAGGAAACTGCAAGCATAACAACCGCAATTGCCAAAATGAGGCAAATGAATAGTTTTTTATGAGTCATTTAAGACGCTCTCCCATAGTGTCAGTATAATGATTTAAACCTTTGTTGCAAAGCGGAAACGCCGGACAAAAAAACGTACAATTTCGTTCATAATATTGCTTTAGTAATTTTTAGTGGCTGAAAAATAATTAATTAAATTTTATTTACACGTGACGCGCACTATGGTACTATATTAGGGCTGAACCATGCGGGCTTGGTCAGACAGACATAGCCTCGATTCGGCATTGGGGAAACATAAATGGAAAAAAAGGGAAACTTCCTTCGTCAGAATTCGGCCCAGGAAAGGATGTTGGACGAATTCAGTTATGCCAATAGATTACCACTGTGGGGATTTCTCGTTCTCATAGGTCTTTTCCTCACGGGAGCTATTCTCATCCAGTACACAGCCCGGTCGAACGGTATAATTATGATTTCAAACCAGCCTGTCCCTCTCAAAACGCTTACCGGGGCATTCTCGGCCATCTGCAACGTCTGCGTCCTGTCAATGGTTGTTCTGTATAAAAAGCCAGGATTCATTTTTTCAGTTGTCATTCTTTTGGCTCAGTATCCTTCACTCATCAAGCAGTTCCTGAATCAAAACTACACTTCGATTTCGGGTATTTTCACAAATACTTTCATTATCATCGCCTCTTGTATCGTCTACAGCTTTGTCCATAGAGCGCAACTCTATCAGATGAGAATGCGAGACCAGGCTGTCACAGACAGACTTACCGGCATTGCCAACCGTTTTGCAACAAACGAGCTGATGAAGTATCTGATCCAGAGAAGAGAGAAGTTTGCATTTGTTGTAATCAAGTTCCACAACTTCAACAACATCAACAACACTCTGGGCCAGCAGGCAGGAGACGAGGCTCTGAAGCAGATTGCAGACCGCATGACCAAGATCATGGAGTCCGGTTCAACCGGAACAAAAGACTTTGTCGCGACACGTAAGGGCAACGACTTCCTTCTGGTAATCAGGGATTTCACTTCAGAAGAAAGCATCCGCAACACAATCGATGTATATCTGGAGGCCATGTCCAGGAAGATTATCGTGAAGGACGTCGATTTCGTCCTGTCCTCCTGCGTCGGATATTCCGTTTACCCTGAAGATGCAGATGATGAACAGACAATCTTCGATTATGCCTACGTTGCGATGTACAATGCAAAAAAGGCGAACGTCAGCGGAACCATCTGCCGCTTCTCAAAAGATCTTCTGGATAGTGACAATTCGGTGGATATCGAGCGTACCATCAGACACGCTCTGGACAACGATGGAGTTTTCTACAACCTTCAGCCGCAGTTCGACACGAACCACAAGCTCAGAGGCTTCGAGGCCCTTGCCCGCATTCGGGATGAGCAGAACAATGTTATCAGTCCTGTCGTATTCATTCCGGTTGCCGAAAAGACCGGCCTGGTTGATAAAATCGACCAGAAGGTGCTCTTTGATGCCTCCAAGTTCATCGGGGCAATCGTAAAGAAAACCCATTCCGATGTCATTCTCAGTGTCAACGCATCCGTCCGTCATCTTATGCGCACCGGCTTTGTTGATGAGATCAAAGCAGCTCTGAAGGAAAGCGGACTTCCTGCCAACCAGCTGGAAATTGAAATCACGGAGTCCATTCTGATTGAGTCCGTGGACAAGGCCATCGAATGCATAAAGCAAATCAGCGACCTCGGCGTACGCATCGCCGTTGACGATTTCGGTACCGGCTACTCGTCACTGAGCTATCTGAACTCCTTCCCGGCAGACCTGATCAAGGTCGACCGCTCGTTCATCATCACCATGAATTCAAGCGAGACTTCAAAACAGTTTGTCGCCGCCATCATCGCTCTGGGCCATGTGATGAACTACAAGGTCATTGCCGAGGGTGTCGAAAATCAGGAACAGCTGGATACACTGAACCAGATCGGATGCGACCTGATCCAGGGCTTCGTATGGGGCCGTCCGATGGATCCAGAGGAAGCTGCAAAGCTAATCGGAAAATAATGCTGAATCCTTTACTCTATTGTCTCTATATAGAAACTGACCGGCCTGAAGCCGTCGTTGCATGATATCATCGCGCTGTTCGGATTCTTCATCCAGCCGTCGTAGAAATTTCCGCCGCCGTTGGCGAGCTCTTTGACGAAGCTCTCCATGGAACCCCATGCGCTCTCGCACATCGTCTCCGGCCTCTGCCCGTCCATTGAGATGAACACATCCCCCTCTTTCAGCGTACAGGCATGCTCAATGGGATTCTCGTACTTTTTCATCAGGTCCTCATACAAGGCCCTACGGATAACGGTTATTCTCACTTTCTTCATGGCTTCACTATACACCCAAATTATAGGCATTGATAGGCGGTCAACCTGTGGTAACATATCACCTAGGGGTGTAATCAGCCGATGATAGTTTATTCCGGAAGCAAGAAGATGTTCAGAAATGATGCCATCAACGGCATCATAGCGGGAAAAATCGACTCATTGTTTGTGAAACTGGGAATTCCCAGAGCCAGTGATTCCGTCCTCAACTCCTTCAAGAACTCCCTTCCCAGAATAGCGCTTGTAATCGAAGCCAGCAGAATCGATGACGATGTTCAGGTCGCAATTGAGTATCAGATTCCCCTCACCTCCAAACGCGTGGACCTGATGATAGCTGGAACAGACGGGAACAGGGACAATGTCGTTATCGTGGAGCTGAAACAGTGGGAAGACTGCGAACCTACAGACATGGAAGATGTTGTCACCGCATTTACGGGAGGTGCGCTGCGCGAAGTCGCCCATCCCTCACAGCAGGCCTATTCGTATGCAAAACTGATCGAGAATTTCAACGAGGATGTCAGATCAAACAACATCGGACTGATTCCATGTGCATATCTTCATAATTTCAAGGAAGAGAACCGTGGGAAAATCTGTGATGAACGCTATAAGAACGCACTTGCCGACGCCCCTGTTTTCCTTCAGGAAGATGGTGCCGCTCTTTCAGAATTCCTTGCAAGATTTGTCAGCAAACCATCAAGCAAGAAGCTTTTTGATATAATCGAAAACGGAAGGCTTCTTCCGTCAAAATCCCTGCAGGACGAGGTAGGCAGGATTCTGAACGGAAACAACGAGTTTGCCATGATCGACGAGCAGCAGGTGGCATACGCTACTGTGCTGAAGCTGGTTCAGAAAAGCATCGAGTCTGATGAGAAGCATACAATCATTGTCCAGGGCGGCCCTGGTACCGGCAAATCCGTGATCGCAATCAACCTTCTCGCAAAAATCCTTAACAACGGCTTCTCCTGCGCATATGTCACAAAGACGTCTGCCCCGAGAACAGCGTTCAAGACAAAACTGGTCCGCGGTGATCATTCTGTCAGCTACCTCAAGGGCTTGTTCATGAGCTCCGGTTCATTCGTCGATGTTCCATCCAATACTTTCAGTTGCCTGATTGTGGATGAAGCGCACAGGCTGAATGCGAAATCAGGCCTTTATTCCAACGTCGGAGAAAACCAGATCAGGGAAATAATCAATGCATCCAAAATCAGTGTCTTCTTCATTGATGAAGACCAGGTTGTCACTACAAAGGATATTGGCTCAATTGACGAAATCAGAAAACAGGCACGAATCTGCGGCTCCACAGTCCATTTCAACAAGAGTCTGATCCTCACATCCCAGTTCAGATGCAACGGTTCCGATGGATATCTTGCATTCCTTGATGATGTCATCCAGATCAGGAGTACCGCAAACAGAACCTATTACGATATAGACTACGATGTCAGGGTCTTTGACAATGCAACTGACATGAGGGAAGAACTCAGAAGACACAACGGGAACAACAAGGCCAGGATGATCGCAGGCTACTGTTATCCGTGGAAGAGTAAAAACGACAAGCGGTACTACGACATCACCCTGCCCGGAGGATTCTCAGCCCAGTGGAATTTCACGACAGATCAGTTCGCAATCGCTCCCGATTCATTCGAGCAGGTCGGATGCATCCACTCCACCCAAGGTCTTGAATTCGACTATGTCGGAGTGATCATCGGCCTGGATATGCGCTATGAGAACGGTAAAGTCCTGACTGATTTCGAACAACGCGACAGCAATGACAAGACGGTCAGCGGAATCAGGACCTCAAAGAACTACGCACTGGCGGACAGGATAATCAGGAATACCTACAAAACCCTGTTGTCCAGAGGACTCAAAGGCTGTTTCATCTACTGTCAGGATCCTTCATTGGGAGAGTACCTGAAACAAAGAATCGAACTCGCCCAGAAGATTCATCAGTAACGGTAAGGTCTAAAACAGGACGTAAGGGTACTGACGAAAAATCAGATTTACAGGCTTTCAAGCTTCTCGCGGATGGCAGTTGCTGTGGGTGGGCAGCCTGGGACGTTGATGGACAGGCCTTTGGTGCAGTTTCCGACACCGCATCCGGTCATTCCCTTGCCACGGAAGCCCTGTCCGATGCAGACCTTTCCGTTCGAGATGCTGTCCATGGCATCGTCCAGCGTACCGTTCTCATCCATTCTTGCAAGAGCGTTGATGAGGTTTGCATAGCATGCCGAACAGGCAGAATCCTGAAGGGTGTGTCTTTCCAGAGAACGTGCGCGGCCTGTGGACCTTGAAGGAAGGCAGATGGCCTGGTTGAGCTCCCTGACATTGAGCTTTGAAAGGTCCGAGTTTCCTATGCCCATCTGTTTGGCATATCTGATGTAGCCGATCTCATCCGGTTCGAATCCGATCAGATTGGCGCAGAAGCAGTCCATGAGAAGAGGATCTAAACCTGCGAGCATTCTGTATGTATAGACAGGGGTTCCACCTTCCTCGAAATCAAGGTCGCCATTGATGTTGTCCACAAGGATGAAGTCCTGCTTCTTTGCCTTGTTCAGGGCGGCGATAGGTTTGGAAAGACCCATGGAATGGAAGGCACGCTTGCTGCGGTCTGAAAGAATACCTTTCATGTTCTTAAGTGCACAGGTCATCAGTGTCTGGCAATGGCCTTTGAGAACAGGGACATTGATGAGAAAATCTGTCTTGAGAGCTTCCTTTGAAATCTCGATTTTGATGCCCTCAACGCTCACTAGTTCGTAAGAATCCTGCTTAACATCCACAAGTGGGACATTGTATCTGGCAGAAATCTGATTGTAGCCGTTGACGGCGAAGGCACGCTTGGTGTTGTCTCCGACCCAAGAGCTTTCGATGATTTTTATATTGTTGAACCCCTGGCTCTGGAGGTACTCGATGATTGCAATCACAATCTCAGGATGAGTCACTGCGCCGTGGTCGGCGGTGGTAGAGGTAATCAGATTAGGCTTGATAGCTATCTTCTTGTTCCTGTCTCCAATCAAAGCCGCAAGGTCGCAGTCCTGCATGAGCTTTGTTGCCATTTCAAAAGGATCTTTTCCGTAGATTACGCTGATCGTGTTTCTATCCATAACCCTCTCCATCAATATCTACCCTAACAATTACATTTCTATTAGAATGTTTTCAAGACTTATCTCGTTGGAGTTTGAGATGATTAAAGCCATTATTCTGTTTCTGATCGGATTCGTCCTGCTGATAAAGGGCGGAGACTGGTTCGTTGACGGAGCCGTGGGAATCGCCCACCGCTACCATATTCCGGAGATTCTCATCGGTGCTACCGTTGTCTCCATTGGAACTACCATCCCGGAGGTCATGGTGTCCTCCATAGCCGCCGCAGTCGGCCAGAGCCAAACAGCCTACGGAAACGCAATAGGATCCGTCATCTGCAACACTGCACTGATCTCGGCCATCACAATCGCTGCAAAGGCTTCAGCGGATGTCGATACAAGGACATTCAAGACCCCGGTCATTTTCTTCTTTTGTGCAGCCATTCTCTATGCCGGAGTGGCTTATCTTTCGGGCTATTTCTCAAGGCTGATCGGAATCATCCTTCTTGCAACATTTGTCGCCTACATGACCATCACGGTCAGGCAGGCTTTCAGCGGAAAGCTTGTTCTGGATCCGGAGGACGGAGAAGAGGAAACGAAGGAACTCCCGCTCTGGAAGGATGTTCTGTATCTGATTCTCGGAGCCGCCGTCATAGCCGTGGGAGCAAAGCTTCTGGTTGACAACGGAAAGATCATCGCAGCAGGACTTGGAGTTCCCGAGTCTGTCATTGCCCTGACCGTCATTGCTCTGGGAACATCGCTACCAGAGCTTGTCACTGCAATAACGTCTCTGGTAAAGGGTCATGCAGCCCTGTCTTTGGGAAACATCGTAGGAGCAAACCTGTTCAATCTGGTTCTTGTAAGCGGAATGGCCATGACAATCAGACCGTTCAACATTCCTGCGGACAAGCTGATTTCAGGCCACAACGCATCTCTTGTTGTAGACATCCCTGTCATGTTCTTTGTCATGGCATTCATGACAATTCCTGCCCTGTGCACCAAGAAGCTCAGAAGATACCAGGGAATAGTTCTCCTTCTGGTCTATGCAGGCTACGTGACCTTCCAGTTCTTCCTCTGAGAGCATAGAAAAAGCTCTAAACCCATTCTATAAACAACACCCGCCGGGAAATCCTGGCGGGTGCATTTTCAGGTTCAGACGGACTTGTATTTCAGCTTACTTTATCAGCTTACTTTATCAGCATCGAAGCCGCATCGTCGTCAATGTACAGATACCATTCGGGGTGGGTCTTGAGCAGCGTGGCGGGTACCATGTTGTTCACTTTCTGAGTGATGGTGTCGTATACAGCCTTGGCCTTGACCGAATGCGGAACAACAGAAATGATGACCTTACAGGCCATAATCTGCTTAGGAAGCATTGAGATTGCCTGTTTTGGGACATCGTCGACTGTTGCGAACCAACCTTCTCCCACCTGCTGCATGCGGCACTTGTGATCAAGGTTCACAATCCTGTAGGCATCGGTGGCATCGAAGTCTGCAGGAGGATCGTTGAATGCGATGTGGCCGTTCTCTCCTATTCCTATCAGGCCCAGATCGATCTCGTCACGTCTGAGCTCCTTTGTAAGTTCCTCGATATTCTTCTTCACATCGCCCTCGCCTATGACAAAGTGCGCGGCTTTGGGATGGACGATGTTGACGAACCTTTCCTTGAGATATTTGCGGAAAGATGCGATGTGGGTCTCGGGCAGATCCACGTACTCGTCAAGGTGGAACATCTCAACCTTGGACCAGTCCACGGGGAGCTTTACCAGGGCTTCGAACATCTCGAACTGGCTTGCGCCGGTGGAGAGAACGATCCTTGCGTGGCCCTTCTTTGCTATTGCTGCATTGATTATCTCAGCTGCCTTGAGGGCGGCCTTGCGTCCGTTCTCGACAGCATCCGGTGAAACGGAAATGTTCAGATTCATGGTTTACCTCTTCTCGGCAATGATACCACACATTGGCTGGGATAAGGTAAACGTAAAGTAAAATATGTTGTGATTATCGGGGGATGTGGTAGAATTGAGGGGTAAAGCTATTCAAGGGAGGCTTATTTATGAAGAAAACATTAGTCATTCTGCTTGTTCTGGCAACTGTGTTCACAGCAGTGTTCGCACAGGGTGCATCAGAGGCAAAAGCAAACGAGAAGATGGAGCTCGTTCTCCTCAGCGCAGGAAAAGAGTCTGAAAGCGAGAAGATCATTGAGGCTTTCAACAAGGAATATCCGAACATCACAGTCACTCACCTCGAGAAGGATTCGGGTGACGTCCTCACACTGGTTCAGCAGAAGTCATCTGACTCAGACGTCGTTCTTCTGATCGCTCAGGACAGCCTTGTTCCGATGGAGCCGAACCTCTATGCATACACAACAGTGAACGATGCAAAGTTCAGCGCAGACACAAAGGGCGCAGACAACAAGTGGTATGCATGTTCAATGCCGCTTCAGACATTCATGTACAACACAGACCTGCTCAAGGGCAACGATGTTCCCAAGTCATGGTTCGACCTCGCAGATCCGAAGTACTATGGAAAGATCGTCCTGACCAACCCGTCATCATCCGGTAGCGCATATGCACAGCTCTACATGATGTACAAGCTCACAGGCGACCTCAGCCTCGCAGAGAAGATCGCAAAGAACGGCACAACATATGTCACCGATTCCAAGAGCGGACCTCAGGCTGTCGCACGTGGCGAGTATGCACTGACAATGACCGGTGAGAGCAACGTTTCAAGCGCAATCGACAACGGAAGCCCTGTAACCTATTTCTATCCGTCCGAGGGAACCGGAAAGAGAATCGAGGGTGCTGGAATCATCGATGGCTGCAAGAACCTCGAGGCTGCAAAGATCTTCATGGACTGGTTCACAGGCAAGGGTGGTGCAGAGGCCATCAGAAGCTGCGGCAGAAGACCTGTCTCTACAGAAGTTCCGGGACCGGCACATCTTCCTGCTCTTTCAGAGCTCCCGTTCTTCGAGTATGACGCAATCGAGGCCGGAAAGCTCAAGAAGCAGCTCCGCGCAGATTTCGCTGCATTCCTTTGATTTCAAACCATCAAACATCATGGGCTGCCTGCTCGGCGGGCGGCCCTATCTTTTATTCAAGGAGTACGAAAACTCATGAGCAAGAACGTCAGATATGAGAATGTAAACAAGATTTTCGGGCTTGGAACCAAGAATGAGGTTCACGCCCTCAAGGATATTTCATTCACGATCAACGAAGGAGAGCTGTTCTGCCTTCTGGGCCCCTCGGGCTGCGGAAAGACAACTCTTCTCAGGAACACCGCAGGACTGGATACCATCACATCCGGAAAGATGTACTACGGTGATGTGGATATCTCGACAATACCTCCGTACAAGAGAAACATCGGCATGGTTTTCCAGAGCTATGCACTGTATCCGCATATGTCGATCTTCGAGAATGTTGCTTACGGTCTCAGAGTCAGAAAGGTACCCAACGATGTGGTCACCAAGAAGGTAACCGAGGTCATGGAGCTTGTTGGTCTTCAGGAAGAGCTCAAGAGGAACCCAAGCCCCACCGCCCTCTCCGGAGGTCAGCAGCAGAGAGTCGCAATTGCCCGTGCGCTGGTCTATGACCCGGATGTCCTTCTTCTGGACGAGCCTCTTGCAAACCTGGACGCAAAACTGCGCCGCTACATGAGAGCCGAGATCAGAAGGATCCAGAAGGCCACGAACATCACGACAATCTTCGTCACTCATGACCAGGAAGAGGCCATGGCGGTCGGAGACAGGCTTGCCGTTCTCAGAAAGGGCGTCGTCGAGCAGATCGGTACATCCGACGAGCTTTACAACCAGCCCAGAAACGCTTTTGTTGCCAACTTCATCGGAAAGATGAACTTCTTCAACGCACACGTCATCGCATCCGGTGAGAAGGAGACAATAGTCGAGATCGACACCACCGGAATCCATGTGGCGATCAGAGCGGAAAAGCGTCATGTCGAGCCCAAGGTCGGTGACGAGGTCCTCATCGGAGGCAGACCGGAATATCTTGCAGTATCAACGGAGTCTTCCGAGAAATCCCTGCCGGGTCAGGTCAGGATCATCCAGCATCTGGGCTCATTCATCCGCTACGAGGTCGAGATCAACAAGAACATCTCGCCTGTCACGCTGGAGATTGACATGGACAGCCTGCAGAAGGACATCCATGAGGGAGATATGGTCAACGTCACGTTCGACGGAAGCAGGGTTGCCCTGTTCTCACCGGAGGGAAGAGAGCTATGAGCAAGTACTCCATGATCGAGAATGGAGCGGAGACCAGCAAGATAAAGAAGTTCTTCCAGAAGGACTTCTCCCAGTTCATAGTGTTTGCAATACCTATGATCTTCATTGCCATCTTCCTGCTCTATCCTATGGCAATTACGCTCATCAGGGCCTTCTGGGCACCTGCTGAGTACACTTTCAATTTCACCGGATGGTCGCTTGAGGGCTTCAGGACGTTCTTCGGGACCAAGCTCTACCTCAGGGCTCTTGGCAACTCGATCATCGTCAGCCTCTCCGTAACCGTGCTGTGCATTCTTATCGGCGTTCCGATGGGCTACTGCGTTGCCCGTGTCAAGATTCCGGGCAAGAAGCTTCTGGTATCGCTGGGAATCCTGCCGATCATCATGCCTTCATTCGTCGGAGCATACACATGGGTAATTCTTCTCGGAAACAAGGGAATTGTCAGAACCGCTCTGAACTTCATCCTCAAACCGCTGGGAATCACCCTGCCGAGCATCTACGGCATGTTCGGAATGATCCTCTGCATGACACTCACCTACTATCCGTTCGTATTCCAGATGGCATACGGCGCATTCTCCGGTGCAAACGCGCTTCTTGAGGAGTCCGCAATGCTCATGGGTGCCGGCAAGGCAAGGATCATGTGGACAATCACACTTCCTCTGATCATCCCGTCTTTAGGTGCCGCTGCCCTTCTGGTATTTGTCAGGGCAATCGGAAACTTCGGTATTCCGGCGGTCATAGGTGGAAACAACTACGTGCTCCCCACTCTTATCAAGTTCGCTTACGGCGGAGCCGGAGACATCAACCTAGCGTCTTCAATCGCTGTCATCAACGTCATAATCACCGGTGTCGTCCTGTACCTGCAGAAGTACATCGTATCAAGGCACGAGTACGAGACAATCTCGGCAACTCACACGGAAGTGAAGCAGCATGAGGGCCTGGGAGCAAGGATCTTTGCAATCATCCTCTGCCTGATCGTCCTGATCTTCTCGCTGCTGCCGCAGTTGACCATCATTGTCATGTCGTTCTTCAAGAGATGGACAGGTCTTCTTCCTTCGGATTTCACATGGAACAACTATGCGAACATCTTCAAGAAGTCCAGCCACGAGCTTTTCAACTCGTTCTTCCTCTCGATTGTCGCAACTCTGATGTGCGCCATCTTCGGATCGGTTCTTGCCTACATCACAGAGAGAAAGAAACCCCGTGGCTCATCTCTTCTGGATCTCTCCATCATGGCTCCGTTCATCCTGCCGGGAACTGTCGTCTCCATCGCACTGCTTTCCGCTTTCGGTGGAAACGGTCTGATGAAGCTCACAGGAACATACATCATCCTGATCATCTCGTACATGATCAGACGTACCCCGTATGTCTACCGTTCGGTTGCCGCAAACCTCACGCAGCTCAATCCATCGCTTGAGGAAGCCAGTACAATCAGCGGAGCCACATGGTTCTACACTTTCAGAAGAGTCAGCGTTCCTCTTATCATGCCGGCCATCATCTCCGGTTCCGTCATGACCCTCACAACCCTGCTGCAGGAGCTGAGCACGACAATCCTCCTGTACGGCCCGAGGACAAGAACCATCCCGATCCAGATCTTCAATGCAGTCAACGAGAACGACCTGGGAAGGGCAAGTGCACTTTCAACAGTGCTTCTGGTGGTCGTCTTTGCAATCATCTACACGATGAACACAAGAAAGAGCACAGACCTCTCCTCTTCGATGAAGATGTAAGGGAATTCTGTTTAGAAGTAAAAATGGAGAAAGGGACTGTCGCGAAATTGCGATGGTCCCTTTTTTCATATCTAAATCCTTATATTATAGCAAAATAGACAAAAAAAGGTTGATTG
>CADBOI010000033.1 GCA_902796335.1 uncultured Spirochaetales bacterium | reverse complement strand
GCGCGGGAGGGGATCATGTGCACGAAGCCCAGGAGGTCCTGGCAGGAGTCCCTGAAGCCCATGCCGCGTCCCATGCCGCTTTCGAAGTACGAGGCGCTTCTGGACATGTTGAACGTGACCATGCACTGGTACTGGTTCCAGATGTTGACCATGCGGTCGAGCTTCTCATCCGAGCTCTTGATCTGCAGGGTGCCCAGAAGGTCGTCCCAATGGTGCTTGAGCTCCACAAATGCTGCAGAAACCTTGGCATCACTGTCGTAACAGGCCATCATTTCCTCGGCCTTGGTTCTGTTGATGCAGTCCTGGGCCTCCCATTTCTCTTCATGGGCGTTTCTGATGTAGCCCAGTCCGAAGGTGACTGTCTGCTCCTGTCCGGCTTCAAGGACAATGTCCAGCTGGTGGGAAGCGCAGGGTCTCCAGCCGTGGGCTATGGAGTTGCGGCACTTGCCCTCGAAGACGGCATCGGGACGGGATGCGCAGCCGTAAGGGCCGTTGAAGATGTCCATGTCGGTGTCGAATCCGGCAACAGGACGGCTGCACCAGAAGACGCTGTAGTGGTCGCGTCTTTCGCGGTACTCGGTCTTGTGGTAGATGGCGCTGCCGTGGACCTCGACCTCTCCGATGGAGTAGTTTCTCTGGAAGTTGGTGGCATCGTCGTTGGCATCCCACAGGCAGAACTCGATGAAAGAGAAGAGCTGGATGCTCTTCTTCTCAGATGATGTGTTTCTGATCTTAACGTGGTAGAGAAGGGCGTTGTCGGAAACCGGGACGAACATGGTCTGGCTGACGGCGATTCCGTTCTTGGAGCCTTCGAAGACGCTGTAGCCCATGCCGTGGCGGCAGGTGTAGGAGTCGAGCTCCGTCCTGACCGGCTGCCATGAGGGGTTCCAGATCACAGGCTCTTTGCCGGAGTTGTCGCGGATGTAGAGTCTGAAGCCCTCTTGGTCCAGGGGGTTGTTGTTGTAGCGGTAGCGCGTGATGCGTCTGAGCCTTGCATCCTTGTAGAACGCATAGCCTCCGGCTGTGTTTGATATCAGGGTGAAGAAGTCCTCGCTCCCCAGGTAGTTGATCCATGGAAGAGGGGTCTTTGGAGTCTCGATCACATATTCACGTGCCTTGTCGTCAAAATGTCCGTATTTCATATCAGTCTCCGTAGCCTGCCATCACATCACGCATGAAGTAGGCGCTGTCTTTGGGTATCCGTTTCTGTGTCTCGTAGTCGCAGTAGACTAGTCCGAATCTCATGCTGTATCCGTATGTCCACTCGTAGTTGTCGATGAAGCTCCAGCAGAAGTAGCCCTTCAGGGGCACTCCCTGATTTATCGCCTGCGCACACATGTGCAGGTGCTCCGACAGGTACCTGATGCGCTGCTCGTCATGGACGAACTGCTTGCCTGTCTTTGTGTCAGTCTCGAGCCTGTCGTCGCAGCAGGCTCCGTTTTCTGTTATGTAGAAGGGAAGCTTTCCGCCTGTGTAGTCGGAAGTCCACTTGAGGAGTCTGAGAAGTCCGTGGGGAGTGATTCTCCAGCCGATTCCGCTCATGCGCTCTTCCCAGCGCTCGGCGGCCTCGATGTTGTTGGGCTGGGTGTCGGACCATCTGAGAACGTGCTCGCTGTAGTAGTTGATCCCGAGGAAATCAATAGGCTGGGAGATTATGTCGAAGTCTCCGTCCTGGACGGGGAAGCCCCAGCCCAGCTCGTCCGTGACGTATTCGGGATAGCGCTTTCTGAAGATGGGGGCCATGAAGAGTCCGCTTCTGAGGGCAATGTGGTTGGAGACAGCCTTGGCGTCCTTGGGATCCTTTGTGGCGGGGCGGGGAAACTCCAGGTTGTGGGTGATTCCGATGGGTGCCTTCAGGCCGGTCTTCCGGTATTCGGAGACTATCAGGCCGTGGGCCAGGTTGACGTGGTGGACGCTCTTTATGAACCGGTCGTTGTCCTTGATCCCTGGTGCGTGCATGCCCATCTGATAGCCCAGGAATGTGATGCACATGGCCTCGTTGATGGTGATCCACATGTCAACAAGGTCTCCGAGGTTCTCGAAGAGCACTTTTGCAAGATAGGTGAGCCTGTAGGCTGTGTCGCGCTCGGCCCAGCCGCCTTTGGCCTGGAGTTCGCTTGGCATGTCCCAGTGGTAGATGGTGCAGCAGGCCTTCATGCCGCGGTTGTGAAGCTCGGTGCAGAGGTTTCTGTAGTACTGGATTCCCTTGGGATTGACCTTGTCACCGCCGTTTGGAAGGACGCGCGACCATGAGACAGAGAAGCGGTAGGCCTGAAAGCCAAGGTCGGCCATCAGTGCCACGTCTTCCTTATATCTATGATATTGGTCGGCGGCTACGCTTCCGTCGTGGCCCATGTAGACTTTCCCGGGAATCTTCGCGAAGTCGTCCCAGATGCAGGGTGTGCGTCCGTCCTCGCTGCCGGCACCTTCAACCTGATAGCTGGCGGTGGCTGCACCGAAGAGAAAATCCTTTGGTAGATCCGGTCTTGTGAACATGGCAGAAGCGGCCTCTCTTTTTACAAACATTGCTGTTGACTGTTTTGTCGAACTAATGATAACCTATGTTTGTACACTGTGTAAACAAACTTGATGAAGTTTTTGCTTTTACACCGGTTTTACAGCAACATAATCCGGAAAAGTTGCTGTAAGTTATACAAAGGGGAGGTCGGAAATGCCTGTTGACAACAATCTTTTCCAGAAGAACGCCAACACATCGCTGGTTGCCAGGATAATCTGGCAGAGGAAGAGCATCTCCCGTGCGGAGATCGCGCGCGAGCTCAATCTTTACAGATCCACCGTCACAAACATTACCGCCTATCTGATCCGTTCCGGCGTCATCCAGGAGGGAAGGCTCCTCGAGTCCTCCCAGCAGGGCGGAAGAAAGGCTGTGGAGCTTTCCATCAATCCTGATTTCGGATGCGTCCTGGGTTTTGACATCCAGCCGTCACACTACAGGGCAGTGATCCTGTCAGTTGACGGAACCGAGCTCTGGCGTGAGACGGGGTCCTTCGGATTCATCCCTCTGACGGAGATGTTCGAGAAGGCAATCCAGAGGGCTTTGGAGGCCCATAAGAGCATCAAGAGCCCGATTATCTCGATGAGCTTTGCAGTTCCGGGCATCGTTGACGACACTTACGGACGCATTGTCTCGTCGTTCCCGTTCGGTGTCAAGGACCTTGATGTCAGGCAGATCCTCGGTCAGAAGTACACATATCCTGTCTATATAGAGAACGATGCGAACACGGCAGCTTGGCTGGATGTCCTGAAGAACCACGCCTGGGGCAACGCGGTGAGCATTGTTGCCGACTACCACGAGGAGTCCAAGATCGATCCGAACATCATCGGCATCGGAGCCGGCATAGGTCTGATCTTCTCCGGCAAGGTGTACAGGGGAACCCACAACGCCGCAGGTGAGTTCAAGTCCATCACATGGCGCGAGGGCATGAACAACCAGAGCGGTCTGGACGTGGGGATCCTGAGGAACACGGAGGACAACAAGGAAGCGCTTGCAGACTGGATGGAGGACTCGTTCCGCTCGTTCATTCCCGTTCTTTCTATCATCGATGCGGAGAAGATCATCCTCCACGGAAGACCGTTCTCCGACAAGCAGTGGGTCCTTGAGACCCTCCAGCAGAGGGTGCCCTCGTTCCTGGGTCTTCTGAAGGAGTACCAGTGCGGCATGGTGTTCGACTCGCAGGACGAGTGCGTCAGCGCCATCGGAGCCGCGATGATGTGCCTTCACAACCTTTTCAGTGTTCCCGACCTTGATTCCGCCGACCAGGACTGGAGACTGAACTGGACTGAAACGATTGATACGCTGAAGAAGCAAACTATAGGAGGTTGAGCATGGGTAGCTATGCCAGCATGTTCTCATCCACAAGGATGATGACAGCTCACGGCGAGGAGAGAAGGGCCTACTGGGGCTTTGTCCTTCCCGCATTTCTGATCTACCTTTTCGTCATGGCGTTTCCGACGATTTTCGCCATTTTCCTTAGCCTGACGAACTACAAGGGCGGAGCTCTGTTCGGTCCCAAGAGAAGACCGGTCTCGATTGTGGGATTCCAGTACTACAAGCAGATGTTCGCAGACAAGTATTTCTGGCTTGCCCTGAAGAACAACCTCTGGATCGTCTTCATATCGGTCTTCGGCCAGATTCCGCTGGGATTCTTCATGGCCTACCTGATCTTCAGAGGCATGATCAAGGGCAAGGACTTCTTCCAGACGGTCATCTATCTGCCCTGCGTCATCTCCACTGTCGTCATCGGTCGTCTGTGGAAGGCAATCACTGCCCCCAACGGAGTGCTTCCCGACATAATCAGGCTGTTCAATCCGTCTTATGTGGCGGGAAACAGCGAGCATCCGATGATCGCAGTCCTTCTGGTCATCCTGTGGATGTATACCGGAACATACCTGATCATCTTCCTTGCCAACCTCCAGAAGATCGACACCTCGATCATCGAGGCTGCCAAGATCGACGGTGCCACAGAGATGCAGGCCCTGCGCTACATCATCCTGCCGGCTCTTTCCGGAGTCATCGTCACAAGCGCAATCCTGGCAATATCCGGATCGCTGAAGAGTTTCGACCTGATCTTCGTCATGACAAGCGGAGGTCCTGCCAAGCAGACCTACGTCCTTTCCATCTACATGTACGACACGGCGTTCAAGGGAGCTCCGAACTATCCTCTTGCAAACGCTGTCTCGATTGTCATGTGCATAATCAGCTTCGCCCTGATCGGCGTCACCAAGGCCGTTGAGAAGAAATTCGGAGGCCGCGAATGAGCTACATCAAAGACGACGTTTCAGCAAAGAGAAAGATCGGCATGGTGCTGACCTATGCCGTCCTGATCCTGTTCGCTATCCTTGCCATTGCTCCGCTTCTCTGGCTTGCCATCAACTCGTTCAAGACCTCGCAGGACTATCAGATGAACCGTCTGGGTCTTCCCAGAAGATTCTTCTGGCAGAACTACACCCAGGCCTGGCAGAGGGGACATTTCGGTGTCTACATCGTCAACAGCGTCATCTACACTGCAATCACCACCGTTTCCATCCTGATTCTGAGCTTCCTCAGTGGTTTTGCATTCGCCAAGATCAACAACAGGAACACCAAGTGGATCTACGGCTCCTACGTTGTCGGAATCCTCATGACACTGCAGAGCATCATGATCCCGCTTTTCATCGTCATCAACCAGGTGGGTCTGTACGACACCAAACTGGGAGTCCTTATTCCCTATATAGGAATAGGTCTTCCCATGGGCATCTACCTTGCCACCGAGTTCATGAAGAGCATCCCCAACGCCCTGATAGAGAGCGCTCGTCTTGACGGAGCCAAGTACTCCAGGATCTTCATCAGCATCATGGCCCCCATGGCCGCTCCGGTAGGAACGACGATCACCATCATCCAGATCTCCGGAACATGGAACGAGTTCATGCTGATCAACATGCTGACATCCAGCACGAAGAACAAGAGCCTTCCTGTTGGTATCCAGAGCTTCGCAGGAAGCCTCTCCACAGACTATGGCAAACTTTTTGCTTCGCTGATGATCGGTCTTATCCCCATGCTGGTCTTCTACATTATATTCAGAAAGGAGATTACAAAGGGAGTAAGTGCCGGTGCTGTAAAGGGTTGATACATTTTTCAGTTTTTCGCTGAAAAAGGTGAAAATAAATTTGACAAGTTTGTTCTTCGGTAGTACAATTTAATTGTTCATACCGTGAACAAACCACTAAAAAAGGGAGAAGAAAGAAATGAAGAGAATCCTTACCGTTCTTTTTGTTGCTCTCGCAGTATGTGCAATGGTATTCGCACAGGGAGCAGCCGAGAAGTCAAACAAGACTCAGATCAGAGTTCTTAACTACATCGATATGTCCGAGCCGAACAGCGCCAACGAGATCTCACAGGTCTGGGACAAGTTCACAGCCGAGCATCCGGAGATCGAGGTCATCAGAGAGGACCTGTTCAATGAGCCGTTCCACCAGAAGGTCGAGGCTTACGCAGCTCAGGGTCAGCTTCCTGACGTTGTCTACGCTTGGCCAAGCGGAAGATCATCCACACTCCATACAGAGCACCTGCTCTATGATCTGACACCGCTGCTCAAGAGAGACGGTCTGTATGACAAGTACAATCCGCTCTGCACAGCTCCGCAGCTTGCCGGTTACCTCGGAGAGCTCCCCAACGGAGTCACAGCAACATCAATGATGTTCGTCAACAACAAGGTTCTCAAGGAGAACGGTCTCTCAGTTCCTAAGACATATGCAGACCTCAAGGCTATGGTTCCTGTTCTCAACGCAAAGGGAATCGAGGTCATCACAATGGACTGCCAGGACGGTTGGGTCATGCAGAGCTGTCTGTTCTCACT
>CADBOI010000032.1 GCA_902796335.1 uncultured Spirochaetales bacterium | reverse complement strand
CTTGGCCTCCTGGTTCCAGTTCTCGGGAACAGGAACGCCACGCATTCCCATTTCGTAGAGCATTCCGCAGGTGGAGAAAGCGGTCTGTTTGGTGGCCAGCACCACAAGACCCTGTTCGTCCGCGCTCTCAAGGATGTCGTCCGTGGGAATCTTTCCCCTGGCGAACACGATGCACTTGAGATCAAGCATCTCGCTTGTGCGCACGACATGCGGATTGGTAAGACCCGTGATCAGCACAGTCTTCTCGTCGACAAACGCAAGAACATCGCTCATCAGATCCGAACAACAGGCCGTGTACACCGGCGTGTCGAGTTTGTCTGCCCCAATCAGAACCTTTGCATTCAAAACAGAAACCATATCGGCAATAGTCAAAACGATCACCTCGGATTGAAAGGATTTTTAGTCATTGTAACATACGGAAACCACCCGTCAAGGATTTATGCGCGGGAGATATAAGAGGTGGGTGTCAGGAAAGGCGGATTATCTGCGCACCAAGGGCCTTTGCCTCGGCCTCGGAGTGGGTGGAGACCAGAACAGGTTTCTCCTGGGCCTTTACCAGGGCGGCGCACTTTTGCATCAGGTCCTCGTCAAGGCCCTTGAAAGGCTCGTCCAGGATCAGGGCTTCGGATTCGAATGCAAGGGCACGGGCAAGGGCCACGCGGCGCTTCATTCCGCCGGACATGCTTGAGATGGGCATCTCCGGGTCGATTCCGAACTCTTTCAAGACGGATGATGCCTTGTCTGTTGTCTGCGAGTTCCTGCGGATGTTGCGTCTGTCCTTGTCCACAAGGGCCACGTTCGCCCAGGCGTTCAGCCAGGGAAGGAGCCTGTCTTCCTGGAACATGACGCTGCAGTTTGCAGGGAAGTTAGAGACAGTGCCGTCGCAGGGCCTGATCAGGCCTGCTATGATATGGAGCAACGTGGTCTTTCCGCAGCCTGACGGACCCATGAAGCAGATTATTCCTGAATCACTTTGCAGATTCAGGCCATTGAAGATGTTTTTCTCCGTGCCGTTGTCAAAGTAGGAGAAACGGAGGTTCTCAATCTTCATTCTCACCTCCGCGCTGTCTTGCCAGAAGTTTTTTCACAACTGTCTCGAGCAGGAAACTGAGCACTATCACGGAAGCAGTCCAGGCAAAGAGCTCAGGGGTCTCCAGATAGACTTTGGAGTAGTAGATGTTGGCTCCGATGGATGTCTTGGGCTGGCTGAGGACCTCAGCCGCGATTCCCGATTTCCATGCAAAGCCAAGGGCCGTTAGACACGATGCCTTGAGCGCCGGCATCAGGGCAGGAACGGTGACGAAGCGCAGTGTCTTCCACTGTCCCAGACGGTATGCAAGCGCCATCTCGGAGAGCTTCATGTCACGGCTTCTGTAGCCTTCGACAAGGTTGGCCCAGACCACGGGAGCTGCCATGAAGGCAGCCATCAGGACGGGGACACCGCCTTTGCTCATCCACAGCATGGCAAGGATGATGAACGAGGCAACCGGGGTTGCGCGGACCATCCTGACAATGGGAGAGAGCAGGGTGTCCAGCCCTTTGGACGCACAGCATGCAAGGGCGAGAAGACAGCCTGCCGTAACTCCGATGGCATAGCCCAGCATTATTCTGAGCATGGTCAGGACAATGCTGGTCCAGAAGCTGCCCTGAACAACAAGATGTCCCAGGGCCTTTATGACGGAGACCGGTTCGGGAAGAATCAGATCCTTTCCCACGGCCATGGACGCAAGCTGCCAGATGCCGACCCAGAAGAGGACGGCAAGGGCCTTGCGCCAGGCTATGCGTGAGGTTTTCTCTCTGTTTTCCGGACAGGTCCTATCCATCTCAGTCCTTCACGGTGTAGAAATCGGCTCCCGGCATCTTGCCGCCGACAGCCTTTGGGTTGGAGTCGAACAGAACCTTGAGATAGCCTTCCAGAGCCGGTCTGACGGCATCACCTGTCACGAAGATCAGGTTGCAGTCAGGAATGGCTTTGGTTGCGATGGCTGCGGCCGGAACGATGCCGTATTTCGCACACAACTCGCCGGCTTCTTTGGGGTTGTTCTTCACATAGTCTATCGACTTGCCGTACTCGTCGATGAATGTCATGACCGAAAGAGGATTCTCCTTGAGGAATGACTTGGAGACCACGACGCATCCCATTGTGAGGATGCTTCCGGTTCCCAGCTTGTCCCATTCGGCGCTCATGTCTATGGCTCTTCTCATCTCGGGGTTCTTGATCAGGACGGTGGTCACGGCCGGAACGGGAAGCATGCAGACATCGATCGTGCCGGCAGCTGCCCTGGTGGTGAGCTCGGCGCTGTCCATGAAGACAATCTCGACATCCTTGTCGGGATCGATTCCGTTGCCTGAGAGGATGTATCTGAGGACATACTCGGGGTTGGAGCCCTGGCCTACGGCGTAGATGGTGCGGCCCTTGAGGTCGCTGACCGACTGGACGCTGTTGCCCTTCTCAAGGATGTAGAGGACACCTGCGGTGTTCAGGGCTGCGATCCTGACCTCTCCACCGGTCTTGTTGTAGAGGGAAGCGGCGGCGTTGGTCGGAATGGCTGCGATATCTATCTGGCCTGCCGCGACCTGGGCGATCATGTCCGTGGCCTCGGCGAGGATTGTCACTGAATACTTGCTGATTGTCTTGCCTTCATCGTTGTCTGCAAGGAGCTTGCTGGCACCGATTCCCGTGGGGCCCTTGAGGACTCCGAGACGGATTTCAGCAGACGGATTTGCGAAAACGGCGACGATGGACGACAGTGCAAGGAGCAGAACGATAACGGTTTTTCTTAAATTGAGATTCATGTGTTTGACCCTCTTCGCATGAACTATAATCTCGACCTCTGAAAAAGGCAATCATTAAGATTGACTAGTGATGCTTTGATGCTAAAAAACCCTTTTTCAACGGGGCTGAATATAATACCATATAAAATGACTCAAACCGTTTTCTGGAGGGGTTCGGAATGAAAAGAATTATTGCTCTGTTTATAGTATTCTCCATGGTTTTATGCATGGTATTCGCGAACGAGACACCGGTGGCCGCTATTATGGAACTGAAGGAAGGTGTTCAGGAAACAAATCAGGTCAGCGAGACGCCCGGTTCTCTTGATTCCGTGCGCAAGGCTCTTGAGGCGTACTACCAGAGCCAGATGACAAAGCTTCCGGATATCGGAAGACCCCATGTCGCCGTTGTTCTTTCCGGAGGCGGAGCAAAGGGAATCGCCCACATTCCCATTCTTGCAGAACTCGAGAGATACGGTATCCCGATCGACAAGGTCTTCGGAACCAGCATGGGAGCTCTGATCGGAGGTCTTTACTGTGCGGGAATCAGCCCCAAGGAGATGACCGAGATTGTCTCCGGCACAGACCTGATGAACCTGTTCACTGTCTTCGACACCTCCGGTTACAAAGAGGTCCCGGATGCATTTGACTACCATTCGGACAATGTCATATCGATATCCCTTGGACAGGGAATAGGTGGAGTTTCCGGCCTCATTGACGACTATCAGATACTCAATTTCCTTGCAGGCTGCATCGGAAACGTTCCCGACGGCATAGACTTCGACAAGGATCTTGTGGTTCCTTTCGAGTGCAACGCGGCCGACATGGTTACAGGTGACGAGGTCGTTTTCAGAAACGGCAACCTGCTTACCGCAATGAGGGCCAGCATGAGCATTCCCGTTGTCTTCGAACCTGTGAAGGATGACGGAAAGGTGTATATGGACGGAGGTCTTGTCAGCAACTACATAGTCCACAGGGCTGTCATGGAAGGTTATGACATCATCATAGTCGTGACACTGGACGGCTACGACAAGAAGAAGGTCACCGAAGACCAGTACAACTCGTTTTCCGGAGTCCTGGGCGGAACACTGTCCATCATCCTCAGGAACGTCTCCAAGGGAGAGGTTGATCTGTCCGACTACTGGTTCTCGCCGGACATGACGGGTTACGGCACGCTGAGCTTCTCGGATTCCCAGGGAATTCTCCAGAGGGGTTATGACGAGGTCACCGAGCAGCAGGGCAAGTTCAAGGAGATTGCCGGACTGTTCACGGAGGAGCAGAAAGTCTACAAGGATCCGGACAGAATCAGCGAATACCATACCAAGTATCAGAAAATCTCCAGGATGGAGCATCTTTCATCAAAGGAAGCCAAACATGAGGACTTCATGGGTAGAACCCGTCTCTCATTGGGCGTGTACGGATCCGGCGGTTACGGTTTCTATTTCCAACCCACTGATGCCGATTACACAAGGCGTGTGTTTTTCCCGACCCTAAGTCTCAGAGGCTTCATCAAGGATATGGGCGGCACTCCGTTCAGCATGGACATCAGACTGAAAACCACGGTGAACAGAACTACCAATCTTTCCACAATGGCTTTGTTCAGATTCACAAAGGATGAAGGAGAAAGGGTTTACGCACTCGGACGGGTCCGTGCATCGATCGGATCTCTGACTGCGTTGACCGATCCATCTGAGCAGTTTAGGTTCAAGGAACTTGAGGGAAATGTCGCCGCAGATCTTGGCGTGATGCTGACCAATGAAAGGAATCATCAGGTGAAAGCCTACTTTACGGCGGATAATGTATGGCATGCCTTGAACATGGAAGATGATTCAGATAAGGTATATGGATTTGTTCCGTCATTCAGTATCGAGGGTGTCTACTGTCCGAACTATTCATCAGGATATTTCAGTGATGTCGGAAGCCGCTATGACATGATTGGAACCATCGGCTACAATGTCAGACAGGATCAGATCATGTACAAGATAGGTCTTGCCGCCGAGTCCTCATTCGTATTAAGCGACAAAACCTCCATGTGGGTTGACTTCACAGCCTTCTCCTCCAAAGGAATCGTCGGACTGCGGTCAACATATGACCAGTACGGCGGCTGGAACGGAATGCCCGGTTATTCATCAGATATTCTTGCTGCCGATTTCATTTACGGAGGAGTGGGAGCTCAATTCAAGATTTCTTCAGGCTTTGCATCAAGCTTCCTCTCTGTCGTAGTCAGAGGCGGAGTAAGATCCAAAGTCCTTTACGGACTGACACAGGAAACCGAATTCGAATCGATGATTCCGTTCAAGGACAGCTTCACATCCGGCAAATGGGATCTTGGAATCTCCGTCGGTTACGGTTTCAGCACACCTGTCGGAGACCTCATTCTGGGCGCCGGCTTCAACAAGAACATGCAGCTGGCATTGTAT
>CADBOI010000031.1 GCA_902796335.1 uncultured Spirochaetales bacterium | reverse complement strand
ATCGAATCTTTTCTGCTTCTCCGAGCAGTGCCGCAGGCAGTATCTGGAACTGCTGGATGTGATTGAAGAGGTTGCTCGCAGACACAACGTCTCCTGCACGAAGGTCGCACTTTCGTGGACCTGTGCGAAGAAACCGGACATCATTCTGCTTGGCGCAAGGACAGAGGTCCAGCTAAAGGAGAATCTGTCAGATCCGATAGAACTGGGTCCGTCCGAGATGTCGGAACTGGACAATGCCGCACGCAGACTGGACGAAGCTTCGGCCGGCGTGTGCGACAACATCTTCTCGTACAGGTGGTAAGAGGTTAGAATCAAAGCATGAAGGTCTTGAAAGAGGAAAAACAGGCAGAGCTTGTCGTAAAGAAGTCCCGTTTCATTTCAATTGCCCGCATGTGCAACTCACCGGCAGATGTCAAAAGGATTGTCGACGAGACAAGGACTCAGTATCCCGATGCCACCCATGTTGTCCATGCCGCAGTCATGGGAAACCAGTTCTCTTTCTCGGATGACCACGAACCGAAGAACACTGCAGGAAGGCCTGCGCTGGAAGTTCTCAAAGGCTCGGGTATCACGAACATCATAGTGCTGATAATCCGCTATTTCGGCGGAACGTTGCTTGGAACAGGCGGACTTGTCAAAGCATATGGAGACAGCACCAAGCTGGTTCTTGATGGCATTAAAACAGAAGAACTTGTGGAAAAATCAAGCTTCTCTCTGACAATAGGCTATGAAATGTACGAAAGCACAAAGCGTCTTCTGGCCTCGGTTGCGGCCGATTCAATCAAGGAAGACTTCGGAACGGAGATCTCGATCACAGGGACGATTCCGGTGTCGAACAAGGATGCCTTGGCCTCCCAGATATCAGATCTGTCCAACGGAAAACGCTCGGTGGCATTCGGATCCTGAATTGCGATTCTTCAATTTACAATACGCTTCACATGCGCTTATAATTACTTATCTTATTACTATCAGGGGTTAGAACATGACACTTAGACAAGACGCAGACAAAATCATCAAAGACGCACTTTACGCCGCACTTCCGGACACGGCCGTGAAGAAAGCTCTGAAGGAGATAAAATTCTCGAAGGGCAAGGTTCTGCTTGTCTCTGTCGGAAAAGCCGCATGGCAGATGGCCAAGGCCGCATGGGACGAGGCGGGAAACCGCATTGACGGCGGAGTTGTCATCACAAAATATGACCACAGCAAGGGAGCTATCGGAAACCTCGAGATATTCGAGGCAGGCCACCCCGTATCGGACGCGAACAGCTACAGGGCAACTGAAAAGGCCATTGAGTGTGTCAGCAACCTGAGCAAGGACGACAACGTCCTTCTGCTGATCTCGGGTGGCGGCTCGGCTCTGTTTGAAAAGCCGCTGGTAGATGAGACGGAGAACCAGTTCATCACAAAGCAGCTTCTCAAGTGCGGAGCAAGCATCGTTGAGATGAACACACTCAGAAAGCGCCTGTCCGCAGTCAAGGGCGGAAGGTTCGCACAGCTCTGCGTTCCTGCAAAGGTGTTCACGATCGTTCTTTCGGACATCATCGGAGATCCTCTGGACATGATTGCTTCCGGTCCGGCCTACCCCGATTCATCCACCTGCAAGCAGGCTGTCGAGATCGCCACAAGGTACAAGCTCGAGCTGTCTGACAAGGCAAAGGAGCTGATCAGGACGGAGACTCCCAAGAACCTGGACAATGTGACCACATATGTCACGGGAAGCGTCAAGCAGCTCTGTGCATCGGCAATGATCAGTGCAAAGGACCTTGGTTATGAGCCGGTGTTCCTCAGCGCCAGCCTTGACTGCGAGGCAAGGGATGCAGGAGCTTTCCTCTCCGCCATTGCTAGAGACCATCAGGATTCCAAGAAGTCCCTCGCCTTCATTGCCGGAGGAGAGACCGTCGTCCATCTGACAGGCCATGGACTCGGCGGACGCAACCAGGAGATCGCGCTCTCTGCTGCCGACGGAATCGCAGCATGTACGGATACCTGCGTGTTCTCCGTAGGTTCCGACGGAACAGACGGCCCCACCGACGCGGCAGGCGGATACTGTGACCAGTGCACAAAGGAAGCCCTTAAGGGACAGGGACTTGATATTCAGAGCGTTCTTGACGACAATGATGCCTATCATGCTCTTGAGAAGACCGGAGGTCTTATCATGACAGGTGCTACCGGCACGAACGTAAACGACCTCACAGTCCTGCTGATCAAGAGATAAAAGAGAGGCTGTTCACAATGAAACGACTCGTCACACTTCTGATGGTGCTTCTTCTTTGTTCCGTCCTGTTTGCAGAAGGAACAGCGGAACTCACAGAGTCGGATGCTGGGAGAAAGATCCCCATCAGAGTCCTGATTCTGCCCAAGCTTGAGGTTGGAGAAATGTCAGGAGACTTTCCGGGCGAAGCACAGTATTTCTACGATGAATACGTGAAGGGCGGACAGGAATATGAGATTCAGGGAGCCTTCGAGGGCAACAAGCTCTATGTCAAGGACAATGTGGCTCTCTATGTGACGGGAATGGGAAAAGTGAACAGCACGATAAGCACCCTGTCAATTCTCATGGACGACAGGTTCGACTTCTCCGATGCCTATGTCATCTCCGTCGGGAGTGCCGGCTCGGCAACTATCAATACGGTGATGGGAGATGTGTTCATCATCACAACCGCAATCGACTATGATCTTGGTCACCATGCGGATCCCAGGGACCTTGCAGACATAAACGATCCCACATGGTTCCATGATGATTCATATGACAGTTCGTCAGTCATCTATCTGTCGAAACCGCTCACGGACAGAGCCTTCGAACTGGTTGAAAACACAAAGCTGGAGACAACGGAAAAAACGCGCAAGTTCATGTCTGCCGCATTCAACGGCACACCGTGGGCAGTCAGGGACCCGCAGGTCATGAAGGGAACCATCGTCACGACGGACAACTTCTGGAAGGGTGAATACAACCAGAGAACTGCCATCCAGATGACAAAGGAATACGGTTGTCCAGATCCATATGTGTGTTCGGATATGGAGGACGTCGCAATCGGAGTGGTGCTGAAACGCGTGGGAATGCTGGACAGATTCCTGATTGTCAGAAGCAGTGTGAACATGGATGTATTCATGCTGGGAGCAACCCCGGAGAGCCTCTGGGGAAAGGAGAAGATCCTGCAGCCGGCTGAAAGCGAAGTCGAATCCGCCGATATATTCGCAACAGCGATGGAGAGCAATTTCAAGGTCGGACGCATTATCATCGATGCTATTTTGAACGGAACATTCTAATTCAAGGAGAATTATAAATGGCAAACAAACTTTCATCAGGAGTAACCGACGCCTATCTTTTCAGGACAAACCCGGTTATCCGCAAGCTTTCAAGAGTTGAGGAAACCTCAGCATCAGATGCCTGCACCTATGCGGGAATCATGAGGAAACTCCTCTATTTTATCGGAATGGTCGCATTGGGAATCATCGCATGCATGCTCGTCTCCCCCAGACTCGGAGGAAGCGTGCTCTACTCTTCCAACGGAATCTCCGTCAACCAGGGCGAGGCTGTTGTGGTTGCCATCACGTTCCTTGTTTTCATCATCTCTCCGCTTCTTGCGATGATCATCAAGTCAACAATCCCGGTTACGGGCGCCCTCTTCTGCCTTTCAACCGGATACATCATGACATGGGCGGCAATGAAGTTCGGCAAGGAGTACAGATCATCCATCCTTCTTGCTGTGATCCTCACCCTGATTGTCTTCTCCTCCCTTGGATTCCTGTATTTCACAGGCAAGGTCAGAGTGACCGAGAAATTCAGGTCCATCCTCACAACACTGATCATCAGTGCTTTCCTTATGGGCGTTGTGGTTTTCATCCTTGCACTGATTCCGGCAACAAGGCCGTTCGTCAATTCCCTTCAGGGAAATCTGATCATCAACATCGGCGGAAGTGTCATCTGGGTCATCATCGCATCGCTGTTCCTTCTGGTCGACTTCGACACTGTCAGAAGAGCCGTTGACGACGAGCTTCCGAAGAAGTACGAGTGGTGGGCTTCCTTCGGACTTGCATTCAGCGTAATCTGGCTGTTCTTCAAGATCCTGGAGCTGATTTCCAAGCTCAAGGGCAGCGAAAAGAAATAAGCAGACAGCCTATGAACAGGAAACCCGGGGAATCCCCGGGTTTTTTTCATTTGCGACGTTTCTTGCTGCTTTTCTTGTATTCGTACATATTCCTGTCGGCCCGGTCGAATATTTCGGAAACTTCCGAATCTCCGGACAGACGTGACATTCCGTAGGATACAACAACGGCTCCTTTTTCCGCATTCTCCCTGTTGATTGCCTCGACACTTTCCAGAATGGAATCGATTGCGTCGTAGTCATGTCCGCTTGAGATGGCAACGAACTCGTCCCCTCCTATCCTGAACACGGGACTATGCTTGAATGCCTTGCAGATTATGGACGAGGCATCCTGGATATACTTGTCTCCAGCAAGATGGCCTTCCTTGTCGTTCACATCCTTCAGGTCGTTGACATCAAAGACGGTCATGGCGAACGGATAGTTCTTGTTCTCCTTGATCGCCCTGTTCAGCTTTTCCTCGAAATCCAGATATGAATGCCTGTTCTTCACACCGGTGAGGGCATCGATATCCGCACGGCTCTTGGCCTGCGAGAGGTTGTAGGCATATTCCCGGTCACGTTTGACCTGGTCGTCGATGTTGCTGACACCTATGATGAGCTGCGGTCCGTCACTCTCGGTGACCATGGCTGCTCTGAGAGAGACGTGAACGGGATCCTTGCCCCCCATCATCAGCCTGTAGTTGAGTGTGAACAGCCCGTTCTTCTCGATTACGGAAAGAACGTTCTTCTTTGTGAAAATGGATCTGACTCTGTCCACATCCCCCGGGAAAATGGCATCCGGGGCATTCTTGTAGGCATCCTCAAAGAAATGCTCTCCGCTGTAGCTGATTGCAAGACCGGCATATTCCTTTGACATGTTGTATTCCATGTACTGGTCGGTTTCCGGATTTACCGCATAGATGCAGATGTAGTTTCCGGAGAGGGCCGAGATCCTTGAGAAAGTCAGCTTCTCTTCCTTTATCCTCTCATATGCCTCCTGGGCCTTCATCTGGGAATCGACGTTGTTGACTCCGATGATGGCTCTGTTGTGGAACTTCCCCAGCGGGGATGCCTTGAGGTTGACGTATGTGGGCTCGCCGTTGACCATCAGGCGGTATGTCAGAGTCAATGTCGTGTTTGTGGACAGGACTTTTTCCACATTCTCTCTGGTAAATGTGGTGAGAAGTTTTTCCAGATCGTCCTTGTAGACATCCCTAGGCGCATCCTTGCGCACCTCTTCGAAGAAGTTGCTTCCATGCCTGATGACTTTGAGCTCTCCGCTCTTCTCATCCGGTCGGTATTCCACAAAGCGTTCGCTGTCGAGGTTGACATAGTACAGGAATGAATAATCGGCAGCCAGGGAATAGACGAACGTATCGGTCGGAATCAACTCTTCGCTGTCGAAGCTGACCTCGGAGAATTCCGAGTATTCGAGAAGGACAACTATGAAGGCTACAAGTCCGGTTGTGGGATTCTTTGCGATCCTCCTGATGAACAGATGGGCAACCGAGCCGTCCACTAGCTTTTCGTTCACCAGCTGTCTGGCGCCGTCTTCTGAACACATTCTGGAGGCTCTTGCAAATTCAAATCCGAAGATGGAACCCTCATATGGGTAGTTGATCCTCACACCGTTGTCGCAACTCAGTCCCAAGCCCTCGACAATCGTCCTGTACGAGCTGTTGTTGCGCACGAAGATCAGCTCGGTGTCGCTCAGCTCCACCACTGTCATCGGCAGGGTGTTGAAATACTGGCTGAGGGAGGCATCTCCGCTGTTGACGGAGGAAAGATCGTAGAGGTTGATCTTTCCGATCGCCGAATAGTAGGCCGTCTCGTCAGGATTCTCGAAACCAATCTGGACGCCCCTTCTGTACCGGTCGAATAATTCTTCCAAGGGAATCGGCCGACAGAAATAGAAGCCCTGCATCTTGGTGCATCCCACCTCGCGCAGGAACTCCACCTGCTCCGGTGTCTCCACGCCCTCAACTATGGTCTCTATTCCAAGGCCTATGGCCATTTTGACCAGCTCTGTGATTATCACCTTGGTCTTGTCCGTCTTGTCGAACATCTTCATGAAGTGCATGTCGAACTTGATCAGGTCGAATCCGATTTCCTGCAGAAGGTCCAGCGAGGAATAGCCACGGCCGAAATCATCCATCCAGACCTTGAAACCCAGGGCTTTGAAGCGCTCAATCTGGCTCTTCATGAACTCGAAATCGCTTCCCACGACACTTTCGGTGACCTCGATGTTGATCATGTCTCTGCCGACACCGCTGTCATCCACGCGTCTTCTGATCTCCTCGACTATGTCGCAGGAATCGAAATCTGACCTGGAGAGGTTTACCGAAACAGGAACCGTGAAAAGCCCTTCTATTTTGTGTTGCTTGATCTTGTCCAGAACCTGCTCAAGGACGTGAAGGTCCAGTTTATAGATGAGCTTCTCCTCTTCCAGAACAGGAACAAATTCGTCGGGAAGAAGTCTGCCGTTCCTGGGATCAATCCATCTGGCAAGGGCCTCCTCCTCGCAGACCCTGCCGTTTGCGGACCTGACTATCGGCTGGTAGTAGACCTTGATCCAGTTCTCGGACAGAGCCTTGTCAAAGGTGTCCATGATGTACCGGCGCTTCTCCGAGAATAGATGCATCGACTCGTCATAGTATTTGACCGATGGCTCCGGGATGTCCCTTGCCGCATCACATGCCAACTTTGCACGGTCGCTGGCGACTCTGGGGTTGTTCTCTCCTCCGCGGTAGACATAGACGCCGACCCGGATGGGAACGTTTTTTCCATCGTTTATCGGCTTGCTTCTCTCAAAAAGGTCTGCAAGACGTTTGTCCAGATTCCAATCATCCGTAAAGACGATAAAATGGTCCTGACTCAGCCTGCAGCAGTTCTCGTTACTGAACAGTTTGACCAGCACCTCTGCCAGAGCTTTGATCAGCCTGTCACCTTCCTCGAACCCGAACCTGCGGTTGAAGTCGCCGATTCCACACAGATCAACATAGAGAATGACCGGCCTTCTGCCCTGTTCGTAAGCCAGGCGTCCGCCGGATTCGGCAAGACTTTGGAAATACTTCAGAAGGGGCAACCCCGTCATGTAATCATAGTAATGTCGGTTTGCCTGCTCTTCCAGTTTGTCCTCATATCCGAGCTCTATGCCACCTTTGGTTCCGCTTGCTTCTGAAAACAGTCCTTCGTCGAAGTACCAGACATAGGCGAGCCTCTCCCCTTCATCAGTGGTGACATGCCTGCCTTCTGCATGGATTATGTGGTATTCGCCATTGATCTTGCTTCTGTAGATGACCTTGTAGACAGGGATCTCGTTTGTGGCGAACCTGATGGCTTCACTGGCGATCCTGGGGATGTCATCCGGATGGGTGTCCCGGTACATATTCGTATCCATGAGTTCGTAGCCTTCCTCAAACGACTTCAGGCCCAGCATCTCTATGAAACCGGCCGTAAGAAGCACGGTACGGACTCTTTTGTTTATGAATTGGTATACCGCTATTGGAACAACGGATTGTTCCATTGCAGCCTTTATATTCGGTGGAAAACTGTACATCAGCAAAGTACTCCGGTCGGATCCAAAATATGTTTCAGTACTATAACAATACATTATATTACTGTAATAGCAAGAGAAAACTTTTTAGTTCACGGCTTTTGTTGGGTGCTGACATCCTGCAGACAACAAAAAACGGCTCCCAAGAAGGGAGCCTGAGCAACAGAAATACTTCTGTGATTACTTCTTTGCGATGTACTTTCTGATATCCAGTGCAACTGCGACAACAATGACAAGGCCCTGGACAACGTAGTTGTAGTACGGGTTGACTCCGAGGAACTGGAGGACGATCTTCAGAAGCTCGAAGACAAGGACTCCGACCAGAACTCCGGAAACTCTTCCGATACCTCCGGTTGTCGAAACACCTCCGATTGTACATCCGGCGATGGCCTCAAGCTCGTAACCCTGACCCATGGAAGCGGAAGCTCCACCGGACTTGGCTGCAAGCAGGTATCCTGCAAGGGCGTACATGACACCGGCGATGATGTAGATTCTCAGCAGGGTGTTCTTTGTGTTGACACCCGAGACCTCGGCTGCAACCTCGTTTCCACCGATTGCATACATGTACTTTCCGTGACAGGTCTTGTTGTAGATGAACCAGAACAGGGCTCCGAAAACCAGAGCTACGAACAGAAGATACGGGAGGTAGAAACCTCTGACGTTTCCGATTCTTCCGGTGATGAGCTTTGTGTAGACCTGCTGGAATCCTCCGATCGGCTGAGCGTCGGTGAAGACAAGACAGAAACCGTAGACGATTGTCTGTGTTCCCAGTGTGGTGATGAATGGAGGGACTTTCAGGCGTGAGATGATCCATCCGTTGACGAATCCGATGAATGCTCCGATTGCAAGGACGATGAGAAGTACAATCCACATGTTCATTTCGGGGAAAGACTTGTAAAGACGTCCTGTGTAGTCTCCTCTCTGGATCAGAACTCCGGCGATACAGGCAGCAAGACCGACCTGACGACCGGCGGAGAGGTCTGTTCCCTTTGTGATGAGACAGCCTGAAACACCGAGGGCGATGAGGAATCTGATTGCAGTGTTACTGATCAGGTTTCCGAGGTTGCCCCAGGAAAAGAAGTTCTGTGTTGTGAATCCGACTACAATGCTCACAAAAACCAGAAGCACTACAATCGGGTTGGATTTGGCAGTTGCCAAGATGCGTGAAGCCACGCCTTTGTTGTTTTTATCCAATGATGCTGCCATGACAGTCTATCTCCTTTTTACTCAAACTTTGTGGCAAGTTCCATGACGTTCTGCTGGGTAGCCTGGGATCCCTCGAGGAAACCGGAGCATCTTCCGTCGCACATTACCATTATTCTGTCGGACATTCCCAGAAGCTCACCCATTTCACTGGTGATCATGAGAATGCTCTTCCCCTGCTTTGCCAGCTCGGCGATGATGCAGTAGATCTCGTACTTGGCACCTACGTCGATTCCTCTGGTAGGCTCGTCCAGAATCAGGACGTCCGGGTCATTGGCAAGCCAGCGGCCGATGATGACCTTCTGCTGGTTTCCGCCGGAGAGAGACTGTATGAGAGTCTTGCTTGACGGGGTCTTGATGTTCATCTTGTGGACATTGTCCTGCACAAGGGCCTCGACCTTGGAGCTGTTGATACAGATCTTGTAGTCCAGGTATTTGTTCAGGGATGAGATCGAGATGTTGTCGGCAACGGAGAGGACACCCATGATTCCGGATGTTCTGCGGCTTTCTGTAAGCATGGCGACACCGTGGTCGATGGCATCCTTGGGCCTGGAGATCTTGAGCTCCTTGCCGTTGAGGAAGACCTTTCCGGAGACGTGGCTGCGGATTCCGAAGATTCCTTCCATCAGCTCGGTCCTCTGGGCACCGACAAGACCGCCGACACCGAGGATCTCGCCTTTTCTGATGTTGAAGCTCACATGGCGGAAGCTCTTGGGATTGATCGATGTGAAGTCCTTGACCTCGAAGACTACCTCGCCGGGAACGTTCTCCCTCTTGGGGAAGAGGTTGGTGAGCTCTCGTCCGACCATCTTGGTGATGATCGATGTCGTGGTGAGCTTGCTGGCCTCCCAGGTTCCCACGTACTGGCCGTCTCTCATGATTGTGACCTCGTCACTGATCTTGAGGATCTCATCCATCTTGTGCGAGATATATACAATTGCTACGCCGTCTTTCTTCAGATCGTTGATGATGTCAAACAGCGAGTCGACTTCGTTCTGTGTAAGTGATGATGTGGGCTCGTCAAGGATCAGGACCCGGCAGTTGGCGGAAACCGCTTTGGCGATCTCTACAAGCTGCATCTGCGATGTGCTCAACGAACCGACAAGCTGCTTCGAGTCAAATGGAAGCTTGACCTTTTTGAGAAGTGCATCGGTATCCTTGTACATCTTGTCGTGGTCGACGGTAGGAATGAAGCGCAACAGCTTTTTAATCGGATATCGTCCGAGGAAGATGTTCTCTCCGATGGTTCTGGCGGGAATCGGCTGAAGCTCCTGATGGACCATTGCAATGCCTTTTGAGAGTGCATCGATAGGGTCTTTGATTATGACAGGCTGTCCGTCGATGAAAACCTGGCCTTCATCCATCTTGTAAATGCCGAACATGCATTTCATCAATGTGGACTTTCCGGCTCCGTTCTCTCCCATGAGGGCATGGACATGACCTGGCTTGAGCTGCAACTGGGCGTGACTTAAGGCCTGGACTCCCGGAAAAGCCTTGCTCACGTCCTTCATCTCAAGAAGATATTCAGACATATGTCATCTCCGTATTCCGCTGGGTGCGGATGTGATCTTTATATTGAGTTTATGCAAAAAAAACGGGAGGGCGCAATGCCCTGCCCGTTCAGCTTTTAAGCTTTTTGTCACTTTGTGACCATGACATAGTCAACCCAGTAGTAGTTCTTGATTGCCTTGCCGTTGAGAAGCTCAACTGCGACATCAACTGCTGTGTGTGACTGTCCGATGTGGTCGTTCAGGACTGTACCGGTCATTGTACCCTTCTTGACCATCTCGACACACTCGTCAAGTGCATCGACACCAACAAGGTAGATGTCCTTTCCGACTGTTCTTCCAGCTGCCTGGATGGCTGCTGCTGCTCCGAGAGCCATGGCATCGTTGTTACAGAAGACAACTTCAACAGCCTTGCCGTACTTTGCAAGAGCGTTGGCGCAGAGCTCCTGTCCCTTTGCCTGTGCCCAGTTACCAACCTGATCGTCGAGACAGTTGACCTTGATTCCCTTGTCTGTCAGATACTTGATTGAGAACTGTGTTCTGTACTGAGCATCGATGTTCTCCGGGTCTCCCTCGATCATGATGTAGGAAACAACTCCGTCGCCGTTGACATCGCCGTGATCCGGAAGCTCAGCAATGATTCTGCCCTGGAATGAACCGGACTGTCTTGCATCAGCACCGACATAGCAGACCTGAGCATTCTTGAGGATGCCTTCATAGGCCTCGTCAAGTGTTGAACCGTCAGCTGCGTAAGCAAGAGGCTCTCTGTTGATCAGAACAAGAGGAATGCCTGCTGCAACGATCTTGTCGATGATTGCATCTGCTGAAGATGTCTGGACCAGGTTGAGGATGATGACATCCATGCCCTGTGTGATGAAGTTGTCGACCTGGTTTGACTGCTCTGCCATGTCGTTCTTTCCATCAACGATGGTGACATTGTACTTCACACTGTCAGTCTCGAGAGTCTTGAAATAGCTCTGAATCTCGTTTCTGTAGAGAGTCATGAAGTTATCATCAAACTGATAAATTCCGACACCGACCTTGTAGGTCTTGACACCTGATGACTCCTGAGCACCCTGTGCGAACACACCGGTGAGGACGACGACTGCGATAAGCAGCACCATGAAAACTTTTCTCATT
>CADBOI010000030.1 GCA_902796335.1 uncultured Spirochaetales bacterium | reverse complement strand
GACATCCTGCTTCTCGATGAGCCTACGAACCACCTGGACCTTGAGTCCATCCACTGGCTCGAGGACTTCCTGAGCACATTCAACAACACAGTCATCGTCGTTTCCCACGACAGACACTTTTTGAACACCGTCTGCACCCACATTGCGGATATCGATTTCGGAAAGATCCAGCTGTATGTCGGAAACTACGACTTCTGGTACATGTCCAGCCAGCTGATCGCTAAGCAGATGAAGGATGAGAAGAAGCGCCGCGAGGAGAAGATCGCCGAGCTCAAGGAGTTCATCCTGCGCTTCTCAAGCAACGTCGCAAAGGCAAGACAGGCCACCAGCAGAAAGAAGCTCATTGACAAGCTGACGATCGATGACATCCAGCCTTCAAGCAGAAGGTTCCCGTATGTGGCTTTCAAGCCCAACAGGGAGTGCGGTAAGAACATCCTTGAGATCAAGGGTCTGACAAAGGTCATTGACGGTCAGAAGGTCCTGGACAACCTGAATCTGCTTGTGAACAACGGAGACAAGATCGCGTTCGTCGGCCCGAACCACTTTGCCAAGACCGTTCTGTTCGAAATCATCACCGGCAACATGGCTCCGGATGCAGGCGAGTACCTCTGGGGTGTCACTACAAGCCAGGGCTATTTCCCGAAGAACAACGATTCGCTGTTCGTGGAGGACATGAGCATCACCGACTGGCTTGGCCAGTTCGTCGAGGATGCTGACGAGACTTATCTGCGCTCCTTCCTCGGAAGGATGCTCTTTTCCGGCGACGAGGCCCTGAAGAGCTGCAAGGTCCTTTCCGGAGGAGAGAAGGTCAGATGTGTTCTGGCAAAGCTGATGCTGGAGGGCGCCAACTGCCTTATCTTCGATGAGCCGACCAGCCATCTGGACCTCGAGGCCATCCAGAGTCTGAACAATGGCCTGATCGATTTCTCAGGTGTCGTGCTGTTCAACTCGCATGACCACCAGTTCGTCGATTCGATTGCGAACCGCATCATCGAATTCACTCCGAAGGGACTAATTGACCGCTACATGAAGTTCGACGACTACATGGCAGATCCCTCCATCAGGGCACTGAGGATGGAGATGTACGGTTCCAAAAACGCCGTGGCACTTTGAGGAAAGAGAATTACATGGCAGCCAAAGACATCATTCTGGCCATAGACATCGGCAACACCAACATCACTATGTCCACCCACGACGGTTTCGACTGGGGAGAGGTCGTGCGCGTGAAGACAAAGACCAAGACCTCCGTCATGGACTGTCTCAAGAAGATCGAGGCGATGAAGTTCACAAACTCCGTCATAAGCAGCGTAGTCCCCAACATAACGGGATCCATCGTCGAGGGAGTGCGCAAAATCTCAGGGAAGGACCCTGTTGTCGTGGGAATAGATATCGAAACAGGACTGGACAAGGATTCAATCCCTCCCGAGATCGGTTCCGATATTCTGTGCAACCTGATTGCCGCTCACAGCATGTATCCGTCTGAGTACGTGATGGTGGCCGATTTCGGCACTGCTTTCACTACTGAGACCGTATCGCCGGAGGGCAAGGTCCTCGGTGTAACAATCGGTCCCGGTATGATGACTTCCGTCAAGGCACTGTTCGAGTCCGCTGCCCAGATTCCGCAGATCAGGTTGGATATTCCGTCCACTGCTCTGGGCCGTGACACCGTTTCCTCCATCCGCGCGGGTGTTGTTTACGGCTTCATGGGCCAGCTTGTCGGTATTGTGAACCAGGTCGAGAAGGAGATAGGGCACAAGCTTGTTGTCATAGCCACCGGAGGATTCTCCAAGTATCTCGAAGGTTACATCTATGTGAACAAGGCCGATGTTAAGCATACGCTCGAGGGTGCGAGAATAGCATGTCTTCTGAACAGCTGACAGAATCTGTATACGGCGAATATGCAAGGTCCATCGTAGAGGACCTTCTCTGCCTGCGCCTTGGCGATGCGCTTTCCATCAATACGGAGGAGGCTGATCTTCCCTTTGCAAAGGAAGTCGCTTCTGCTGCGCTCAAGGTTACCGATGTCACGGTCAAGATTGTAGTCATACATCAGGGAAAGCCTTCACAGGTTCTGGAGTTCGATCCGGCACCTCCGGCCCATCTTCCAAGATCCTATGCCATGCTCAGGCTGTCACATATGTCCAAGGCCGTTTCTGACGGCTCGTACCTTGATGTTGTCGTGGATGGCAACGATCTCGGTGCAATCCAGAAGCTAGGTCATCTGGCAGATCCTGTTGTATTGGACAGGCGCATTTCAGTGCCATGGTGCGTTGCCGAGGTCTTTGACGAGGACGATTCCCAGTCTTGGGATGCCCTTATCAGAAAGATTTCGCTCAACATTCCGAACCAGAGCCTTTCTGCAATCTACAGAAGCCAGAGTCTTGAGAATTCAGATATCGCGGAGCTCTATTTCAAAGGGGAAGGGACGGAGTTCTCTGTTTCTGTTCCTAAGGAGTCGTTGTTTGCAGGAGGACACAAGGTGTTGTCTTCAGGAAGGGAGTTTCTGACTGGAATGGATTTCGACATGCTCTCATGTCTTGTGGACAAGGATTCGGCAAACGGAGTCTTCACCGCGGATGTCACTGTTCTCGGACGTCCACAGAAGGCATCGTTCGAATTCGAGAACGGGAAACTTGTCTCTTGGACCCACAGTCCTCAGTTGGACAGGCTTCTGTCGTTTGACGAGCAGCTTGGAAGGATAGGCTATATTTCCATGAGGGACAACGAGTTTGTTGTCAATCTCGGTGGTGCTGTCCTGGATTCTCTTTCAGATGTTCCCATATCGGAGGAGCTTCTTCCCGACTGGTTCAACATGAGCCTGTACACACTCAGGTGTTCTTTGGGCAGGAACATGGATGTCTGTTCCACTGACAGAAACGGAATCACGAAGGTCCTTGTGAAGGACGGAGTGTTTCTTGAATAACTATTTTGAAAATAATGCGCCAACATGTGGACAAAGTTCATGTGTAATGGTATTTTAAATCGATTCTTGAGCTGTTAGGCAGAGGGGGTGAGTTATACATGGCATACGTTAAAGTCGATGAGACTGAACCACTTGAGAAAGCTATCAAGCGTTTCAAGAGAATGGTTGAGAAGGAAGGCGTCATCCGCGAGTTCAAGATGCGCGAGTACTTCGAGAAGCCG
>CADBOI010000029.1 GCA_902796335.1 uncultured Spirochaetales bacterium | reverse complement strand
GCGTGATGTAGGTCATGAACAGCGAGCCGTAATGGATGACGCCTTCCTCGCTTGAGTCGATGAAGAACTTCACTATGTACTTCGAGGACGGAACAACTATTGCAATCAAGACGGCTGTGGGTATCAGGGCCAGATACAGGCAGATCCTCACACCTTTCCTTGTTCGTTCGGTGTTCTGGATTCCAAGGTTCTGCCCGACGAACGTCTGGGTTGCAAGGGCTACCGCCTGCATGGGCAGGAGAACAATCTGGTCAATTTTGTTATAGGCGGACCAGCCGCCCATGACATCGGCTCCGAAGTAGTTGATGTAGGACTGGACGAACACGTTGGAAAAGCAGGTGATGGACATCTGCAGTGCGGACGGAAGTCCGATCTTGAAGATCTTCAGCAGGATCGAGGGATCCAGCTTGAGCTTCTTTAGGTTGAGTTTTACGACCGATTTGGTCCTGAACAGGACCCACATGACCAGAACCGAACTGACCAGCTGGGACAGAACTGTGGCATATGCAACTCCGGCCGTGCCCATTTTCAGAGGGATGACGAACAGCAGGTCCAGGACGATGTTCAGAATGGCGCAGACCACAAGGAACATGAACGGGTGCGAGGAGTCTCCGATTGCCCGGAGGATGGCGGCACCCATGTTGTAGATCAGAAGGCCGGATATGCCTCCGAAGTAGATCGTCATGTAGATGCTCTGCTCGTAGGCGACCTCTGTGGGTGATTTGAGGATGGCCAGCATGAGGGGAATCAGGGCCATGCCGAGGAATGTCAGGACAACGCACATGATCAGGGTGGCTGCCACGAAGGTATGGGTGGCCTTGCTGACGTTCTCTTTGTCGTTGGCTCCGAAGTAGTGCGAGATCACGACGCTGGCACCGCTCGAGAATCCCATGAAGAAGCTGATCACAAGGTTGGTCACGGAAGACAGGGTGCCCACCGCGGAGAACGAGTTCTTTCCGACGAAGTTTCCCACGACCCATGTATCTACGGTGTTGTAGAACTGCTGGAAGAGCATTCCCAGAAGGATGGGAACGGAGAAGTTGATGATCTGAGGCACGATGGGGCCGCTGGTCATGTTTACGTCGGCACGTTTTCTGATTCCCAACGACAGTGCGCTCATCCTTCTCCTCCGAGGATAAGTATATGTATTTGTCTAGGGAGATTGAATAGACGATTCAGCCGATTTTTAGAAGAAAAGACACGTGTACCAAGACCCTGATTTGTGGTTTAATTAACGCGGAGGGACGTATGAGACATTCCAACCTTCATACCCACACGGTTTTTTCAGACGGATACTACACGGTGGAGGAGACGGTCCTTGCCGCAATCGACAACAACATGATTTCTCTCGGAATTTCGGACCACAGCAGCGCCGATTTCGACCCGTGCGGAATCAGAACCCGCAGCATTGATGCCTACCACAGGGAGGTCAGGCGCTGTGCGGAGAAATACAAGGACAGGATCGAGGTCTATCTGGGTCTTGAGCTTGACGGCTATTCGGTCGTGGACAAGGCTGATTACGACTATCTCATCGGAGATGTCCATTATGTGAAGTGTTCCGACGGAAACCTTCACGGCATCGACTGGAACAAGGAGAACCAGCAGAAGGTCATCGACGATTTCTTCGACCACGACCCTCTGGCTATGGCAAAGCACTACTTCGCAACCTATGTCGAGCGCCAGCAGATCAACAGGCCGGATGTTTTGGGCCACTTCGACCTTGTCAGGCTTTTCGGTCTCATGCCCACTGAAAGCAAGGCATATCTCGATGCGGCCACCGAGGCCCTGATCGCCTGCCTCAAGGTGACTCCGATCATGGAGATAAACATGGTGCCGGTGGTTCTCAGAGGCGATACCGAGCCATACCCCAGAAACAACATCCTCAAGGAGGCCGTCGCACACGGTGCCAAGCTTGTTCTTTCAAGCGACGCACACAAGGTGGAGAACCTGCAGAAGGGCTTTGACGACGAGATTCTCAGGCTCAAGGCACTGGGTATCAGGGAGATCGTTCAGTTCGTCGGCGGACGCTTTGTGGAAGTCGGCATCTGATGGCTCTTAATTGCGAAATTTCTCATTTTTGAGTGTTGTTTTTTTGTAATCTGTAAAAAATGATGGCTGTTTGTTGATTTTTATTGCATTCTGGTGTGACGGGGTGTAATCTGAAGCAAATAACGCACGATAGGCTGAGGCAATCTCGGCTTTGGAGGATTCTATGAAGTACGGACGTGTTTTCAATTTCTCAGCAGGCCCTGCAATGATGCCTGAGCCGGTTCTTGAGGAGATTAGGGACGAGATGATGAACTACCGCGGAAGCGGAATGTGCGTCATGGAGATGAGCCACAGATCAAAGGTCTATCAGCAGATCATCGACGATGCAGAGAAAGACCTCAGGGATTTGATGGGGATACCTGACAACTACAAGGTACTCTTCATCCAGGGTGGCGCCACACTTCAGTTCTCCATGATTCCCATGAACCTGATGAAGAACGGCAAGGCCGTCTACATCGAGACCGGTGCATGGTCGAAGAAGGCAATCGCCGAAGCCAAGAAGGTTGGCGAGGTCATTGTCGGTGCCTCTTCCAAGGACAAGAACTACACATATATCCCGGATTGCTCCAACCTGGACATCCCGGAGGATACCGATTACGTCTACATCTGTGAGAACGAGACCATCCACGGTGTCACATGGAACAAGCTCCCCAACACAAAGGGCCATGTCCTTGTCTCAGACCAGAGCTCTATGTTCCTTTCACGCCCGTGCAACGTATCCGACTACGGTCTGATCTACGCCGGAGTCCAGAAGAACGTCGGACCTGCCGGAATGGTCGTTGTCATCATCCGCGAGGATTTGATCCGCGACGATCTTGAGAATCTGCCGATCTATCTGCAGTACAAGACACATGCCGACAACGGCAGCATGTACAACACACCGAACTGCTGGGCAATCTACTGCTGCGGAAAGGTCTTCAAGTATCTGAAGAGCATCGGCGGACTGAAGGAGATGGAGAAGATCAACAAGGAAAAGGCAAAGATCTTCTACGACTTCCTGGATCAGTCAAAGATGTTCAAGGGAACAGTCGTTCCTCAGGACCGCTCTCTGATGAACATCCCGTTCGTCACCGGGAGCGCAGAGCTTGATGCCGAGGTCGTTGCAGCCACAAAGGCCGCAGGCTATGATAACCTCAAGGGACACAAGAGTGTAGGCGGTCTCAGGGCCTCGATCTACAACGCAATGCCCAAGGAAGGTGTTGTGGCTCTGGTAGACTTTTTGAAGAAGTTCGAAGCCGAGCACAAATAAGTTTTGTAAACTTGTTTTTAATTTTTGGTTGTTTTCTCAGTTATTCGACCTTATAATTGTTCTGTTAGAAGTAAGGGAAACCTTACCACACTAGAAAGGAGAAACATATGAAGAAAGTATTTATCGTAATGCTTTTGGTTCTTGCTTTCGTCGCTCCTATGTTCGCACAGGGCGCTCAGGAAGCCAAGAAGGCAGAAATCGACAAAACAGCTCCGGTTACAATCGTATTCTGGACACACGAGGATGCTGCCCGTCAGAAGCTCGAGGATCAGTGGATG
>CADBOI010000028.1 GCA_902796335.1 uncultured Spirochaetales bacterium | reverse complement strand
TGTCTGTGTGGTCAAGGATGGCTATGCTCGTAACTATCTGTTGCCAACTGGTGCTGCGGTACTGTACAACAACGAGAATCTGTCCATCTTCAAGAGCAGAGCTGCTGCTATCGAGAAGAGAAAGGTCGCTAAGCGTGAGGCTTCAGCTTCTCTGAAGGAGAGACTGGACAACATCACACTCAAGCTTGTGGTTTCAGCCAGCGAGTCCGGCAGACTGTTCGGTTCTGTCACCTCCCTGATGATCCAGGAAGAGCTTGCAAAGCAGGGATTCGAGATCGAGCGTAAGAGAATCGAGGTTGCTTCACATACCATCAAGCAGGTCGGTATGTATTCGGCAAGGATTCACCTCTATGAGAACGAGTCATCCGTGATCAAGCTTGATGTTGTCAGCGAAGCTGAGCAGAAGGCTGCTGAGCGTGCCGCCGCCAAGGCTGCCAAGGAAGCTGAAGAGGCTGCCAAGGCCGAGGCTGCTAAGGCTGCTGAGGAAGCTGCAAAGGCAGAGGCAGAGGCCCCGGCTGAGGCTCCTGTTGAAGAGGCTGCCGCTGAGGAAGCTCAGAACTAATTTAAACATACACACAGTTTGTGTGGTATACTGTCAGCCCGCTCTCATGCGGGCTGATTTTGCATATACACACCGAAGATCCTGCGTTGCGCACTTCTGCCGTGCACATAGCACTGTTACTCGTATGCGACTTGACTCTTCAATGTCTATATGCAAAATGTGAAATATAGGTGAGGCAGAACATGGCAGAAAACCAGATCGGAAGAATTCCTCCACACAACGATGATGCCGAGGTCGCACTTCTCGGTTCCATCCTCTTGAGAAACAGGGCCCTTGAAGAGGTCCAGAGCGTGCTCAAAACCGAGGATTTCTACCAGAGAGGACATCAGCTCATCTGGAACGGCCTTGTCGGGCTCAGAAACGACAAGCCAAGCCTTGCCATAGACCTTGTCTCACTAACTCAGTACATGATGCAGAAGGGCACTCTTGCAGAGGCTGGAGGGGCGGCTTACATCGCAAGCCTCACCGACCGTGTGCCCACATCCACCAATGCCGGCTACTATGCCGAGATCATCAAGGAGACCTCCCTCAAGCGTCAGCTTCTGGAGCTCTCCATCCGCATAGGGGACAAGGCGTTCGACGACACATCCGATGTACATCATTCGATCGACGAGCTGGACCAGAAGATCACGGCTCTTGGAAGAAGCGCAGATACAGGCAACTATCAGGATGCCAGCGGTCTGATCTCCTCCGTCGTTGACAATGTCCATGACATCCAGGCCGGAAAGACCAGTGTGGGTGTTTCCTCTGGTTTCAGCTCCCTGGACAAGTACATCGGCGGTTTCAAGCCCAGCGACCTGATAATCATCGCAGCCCGTCCGTCGGTGGGAAAGACGGCTTTCGCTCTTTCCATCGCAGTGAACATCGCCTTCGGAAAGAATCCGACTCCCATCGGGTTCTTCTCGCTGGAAATGAGCGGCGCCTCGCTGATCGAGCGTGTCATCGCCAACAAGGGTCAGATAAACCTGATGAGCCTGAGAAACGGCAAGCTGGACGATGAGACGAACAACCGCATGATGACCACGGCCGATGCCCTGTACGACAATGCCGGCAACCTGCTGATCCAGGACACCCCAAACATCAAGCTTCTTGAGATCCGCTCCCAGGCAAGGCGTATGGTCAGGGAGGACGGAGTCAAGGCCATCTTCATCGACTACATCGGTCTTGTAAACTACGAGGGGCCTTCCACCATGCCCAGACACGAGCAGGTGTCAGCCATCTCCAGGTCTCTCAAGCAGTTGGCCCGTGAGCTCAGTGTCCCTGTGATCTGTCTCTGTCAGGTCAACAGAGAAGGCGGTAAGGACAGACCTCCCATCCTTGCGGACCTGAGAGACTCGGGATCCATCGAGCAGGATGCCGACCTTGTCATCCTTCTGGACGACCCGTCCAAGCGTCTTGACGACAACGGAAAGATTACCCAGTACGAAGAGGACGACCAGGAAGGCGAGGATACCGCATTCAAGAGAAGATTCCTCAAGATCATCATCGCCAAGCAGAGGAACGGTAGCACGGGTGCTTTCAACATGGAGTTCGTGGCCGATTACGTCTGCTTCAGGGACATCGACCGCAAGTTCTGATTCTCAGGCGAACGAGAGGGCGATGATCGCCGCAAAGATCATTATCGTTCCCACAATCTGAAGGATCACATACACCCTCGGGTGGAATGTGCGTCTTGTCACAAGCTCCGCAAAGCTCAGGAGGATGAGGCCTCCGTCAAGTGCCGGAATGGGCAGGAGGTTGGCCACAGCCAGCGAGATGCTGACGCTTGCAAGAAGGAAAAGGACTATCCTCATGCCGCTGTTGAAGCCGTGTGCGAAGCCGCTGGTGGTGAGCATTCCTATGCTCTGGGATGCCGCGAACGTTCCTCCCAATGTGTCTCCTGCGGCGGATTTGCCACGGATCACGTTGTAAAGCGAGACAATCGACTGCCTGAGGTTTGAAAAGCATGCGCGGCCCGATGCCCACAGGGCTTTGAAGAAGTTCATTCCGGGAACCCTCAACGTGTATTCACGAAGTGTGAAGTTCAGGCTGTTTCCGGGATTCTCGAATCCGATATCCAGGGTCTTTCCCTTCCTGAGCACCTTGAAGTTGATGTATGTGCTTGAGTTTGAGGCCTCAAGGAGGTCCATCATGTTTGTCACCTTCTTGCCGTTGGCTTCGGTGATGATGTCCCCGGCTTTCAGTCCCGCACGTTTTTCAGGAGTTTCGGAATCCACATGGCCCACAATCGGCTCCTGATAGGGGACAAAGCCGAACAGACCGTTTTTCGCATGGAGGAAGAACGTTCCGCGGTCGGTCTCGATCGTCACGCTCTCCTTGTCCTTAAATTGTGCAAGCGTGTCCTGGATTTCCTTGAATGAGCTGACCTTTTTACCTTCGATGGACAGAATCGTGTCTCCGGACCTCATTCCGGCTTCCGAGGCTGCCGTGCTCTCAACATGGAAAAGCGACGGATAGTCGTTTGAAAGGATCACCTTGGGCGGGTAGGTCGCAATTGAGGTCGGGATGGTCATCAGAAGGGCATAGCAGAGGAATGCGAAGAGGATGTTTGCAAGAGGTCCGGCCGCATAGGCGAAGATGCGCTTCAGCGGGCCCACTGACCAGATGGAGCCGTCCTCGAATGTCTCTATCCTGTTTTTCTTCTGCGAGATGGCGTTCTGGATGTCGTCACCGCCGCTCATCTTACATGAGCCTCCGAATGGGATGGCCCTGATGACGTACTGGGTTTCCTTTCCGTCGAATCTGAAGATCGCAGGTCCGAATCCGAAGCTCAGGACCTCGACCTTGATTCCGGCGGCACGGGCGGCGAACATGTGGCCGAACTCGTGCACCAGAATCATGACGCTGATACCGAGAAATCCTATGAGAATGGAAACAAGACCTGACCAGGTGAAGATCCCCATATCAGTTCTCCATCATGGAAATGACCTTTTCCTTGACGCTGAGGACATCGTCAAGGCAGTTCGGTGTGAAGCTCCAGTCGTGGTCCAGGGCCGATCTGACCGTGCCGTGGATCTGCGTGTACTTGATTAGGCCCTGCCTGAACCTGTCAACGGCCACCTCGTTGGCTGTGTTGTAGACAATGGGGTAGGAACCCTCGAGGCGGACACACTCGAAGGCGTCGGCCACGAACGGGAACCTGACAAAGTCCGGAGCGCGGAATGTGAGGTCCAGCTTCGTGAAGTCCAGGGCCTTTCCGACCTGCCTGTCCACAGTGGGGAAGAGCAGGGCGCGCATGATGGGGAACACCATGTCCGGCGGCGACATCTGGGCATAGACCTGACCGCTGAGGGTCCTGACCATGGAGTGGACCACGCTCTGCGGATGGATGACCACCTCTATGTGGTCCGCATCGAATCCGAACAGGTAGTGGGCCTCGATTACCTCCAGGCCTTTGTTTGCAAGTGTCGAGGAGTCGATGGAGATCTTTGGACCCATGTTCCATGTGGGATGGTTTGCAGCAACCTCGGGTGTGATGTCGTCCAAAGTCTCAAGCGGTCTGTCCCGGAAAGGGCCGCCGCTTGCCGTGATGACAAGTTTCTCCACGTTTTCCTTCCCGCAGTCCTGGATCAGCTCGTCTATGGCGCTGTGCTCGCTGTCCACGGGGATGATGTTCACGCCGTAGAGCGCGGCTTCCTTGAAAAGGAGGTTCCCGCCAAGGACAACGGATTCCTTGTTCGCAAGGGCAAGGTCGCTTTTCGCATGGATTGTCTCGAACGAGGCTATGAGTCCTGGAGAACCTGCGATTCCGTTGAGCACCATGTCCGCATGGATCTCGTTCAGCATTCCCTTGAGGCTTGCGTGGATGCGGACTCCGTCGATGACGGTGTCCTTGCTTTGCGAAGTCACGCAGAGGTTCTGTATTCCGTTTTCCTTGCAGATTCTCAAGGCCTCGGCCACATTGCTGTTGCAGGATGCGGCGACGACTTTGATTCTGTCTCTGAAACCGGAGATTCCTCTGATTGCGGTTTTTCCTATGCTACCTGTGATTCCCAGAATCGTTACTGTTCTCACACGGCCTCCATGATGAGTTTGAAAATCAGGAAGAAAAGGGGAGCGCTGGCTATCTCGGAATCAATGCTGTCCAGGGCACCGCCGCGGCCGGGGAAGATGTTTCCCGAATCCTTGATTCCCGCAGAGCGCTTGAAGACGCTCTCGATCAGGTCTCCGATGTTTGCAGAGATGCTTATCGCAACACCGAGAAGAACCCTGAAAAGAGGGCTGATGTACGGAAGGTGGTCCTTGAAGAGTGCATAGAAGCCGAACGACAGGACTATGGTTGAGAAGAAGCTTCCCACAAAGCCCGCAACGCTTTTCTTTGGGCTTACCTTGACGATTCCCTTGTTGTTCTTTCCGAACAGTCTTCCCCAGACGTACGCGAAGATGTCGTTTCCGAACACGAGGATCAGATACAGCATCACCGCATGGCTTGTGATGTTCTCAAGGGCGAGGAAGCGGAGGAAAAACGAGATGAGATAGCCGGGGTAGGTTATCAGCAGGGCGCTTTTTCCTGCTCGTTCCAACGAACCTTTGAAGTCGTCCTTCTCGCCTGCCTTGATCTCGAGTGCGAACGACAGAAGAAGCAGGGCGACATAGAAGAGGTCCGGAATCAGGGAGTTCAGATTAAGGACGCCCTGCAGATACCGGACGGGAGCCAGCAGCGCCGCAAGGTACGCAATTGGCACGGTCTTGCCGAAAAGCATGCGGCTCATCTCAAAGCAACCTATTGCAGTAACTGCAATTACAAAGAGGCTGAATGCTATGAAGTTGTACTGGGGGACGAAAAAGATGATTGCAAGTACGAACGGGACACCGAGTAGGACCGTAATAAGTCTGTCTCTAAGGTTTCTGTCCATTACTTTGCAAGTCCTCCGAACTTCCTGACGCGGTTGGAGAGTGCATCGAGGCAGGTCTGAAGCTGCGCCTCTCCCCAATCAGGCCACAGGTCGTCAAGTGCCAGGAACTCGGCGTAAGCGCTGTCCCACAGCATGAAATTGCTCAGCCTGAGCTCTCCTGCGCTTCTGGCTATCATGTCAGGGGCAGGGACTTCCGGCTGGTCGAGATTCGCCTGAATCCCTTCTATTGTAACCGGTTTTCCCGGATTCTTCTCAATGAATCTGTTGCAGGCACGGGCGATCTCGTCCTGTCCGCCGTAGTTTATGGCAAGCACGACGGTAAGCGCCTTGCAGTCCTTTGTGTGCTCGACTGTCTTGCGGACTCCTTCCTGAGACGCCTCGGGCAGGGCGCTGATGTCCCCTCTGAAGAGGATGCGGATGCCGTTGTCCCTGTAGAAGTCCATCTCTCCCGGAAGCTTCTTCGCGATGAGGCTCATCAGGTATTTGACTTCCTGTGACGGGCGCTTCCAGTTCTCGGTTGAGAATACATAGAGGGTGAGATAGTCGATATGAAGCTTTATTGCAGCAAGCAGGACCCTCTTTGCAGCCTTAAGGCCTTCAAGATGTCCTGCCGCTCTTGGAAGTGACCGCTGGGTTGCCCAACGGCCGTTTCCATCCATTATTAGTCCGAGATGCATCAGATCTCCATGATTTCCTTTTCTTTGGTCGCCTGAAGGTCATTGATCTTGGCGATGTGGGAATCGGTCATTTTCTGAAGTTTTGTCTCGCCTTCCTTCTGCTCGTCCTCGGAGATTGTTCCATCCTTCTGGAGCTTCTTGATGTCCTCCATTCCGTCACGTCTGATGTTGCGGATGGCGACCCTGCTGTTCTCGGCAAGGGTCTTGGACTGCTTTGCGAGCTCTTTTCTTCTGTCCTGTGTGAGAGGAGGGAAGTTGATCCTCAGGAGCTTTCCGTCGTTGGACGGGTTGAGTCCGAGGTCGCTCTTCTGGATGGCTTTCTCGATGGCGCTGAGAAGACTCTTGTCCCAAGGCTGGATAACAACAAGTCTTGCTTCAGGAACGGAGATTGACGCCACCTGGTTCAGCGGTGTCTCCTGACCGTAGTAGTCAACACGGACCTTGTCGAAAATGGCTGCTGATGCTCTGCCGGTTCTGAGTGCCAGATAGTCTGTCTCAAGGGCGCTGACGCTCTTTCCCATTCTGTCTTCGCAATTTGCCAATACCTGCTGCATTGTTCTCTCCTGACTTTGGTAGTCTTTAAATAATTACAGGCCGCCCATGACGGACGGCCCGTATTGTCCCAAGATTATGCTCCTGCGAGGAATCTCTCGTAAGCTGTGATCTTGACGTCTGATCCGTTCTCTTTGTTGAACTTTGCAAGAAGCTGTGCAACAGAAAGACCGTCGTCGTTTGAAATCTGGAAAACCTGATCCATCAGGCAGATCTCTGCATAGTGCTTCTTGAGCTTTCCAGTGACGATTCCCTCGAGAACCTTCTCCGGCTTGTTCTTGAGCTTCTCATCTGAAGCAACCTGTGCGCGGAAGATCTCGAGCTGCTTCTCCTCGTAGTCCTTGGGGACGTCTGCATCGCAGAGATACATCGGAGATGCTGCGCAGACATGCATTGCCGTGTTGAATGCGAATGTCTTGAAAGCCTCGGTTGCGAAAACATCGTTCTTGGAAGCTGCGAACTTGACCAGAACACCAATGTTTCCATCAGCGTGGTTGTAACCCATGACGAACTCGTTGGCAGCGATGTCCATGGAGACAAGTCTCTTGACTTTCATGTTCTCGTTGATTGTTGCGATCAGGCCGTTGACGACTTCCTGCATTGCATCGTTGGGCTCTGTGTAACCGTTCTCGATTGCCATGACGCAAAGCTTTGTGCACATTTCCTTGAACTGCTCGTTCTTTGCGACGAAGTCGGTCTCACATGTGACCTCGATCATGACAGCCTTCTTCTCGGCGACGACATAGCTGACTCTACCGTTGTCGGTTGCGCGGTCAACTCTCTTCTCGACTGCTGCGAGACCGACCTTCTTCAGGTACTCCTCGGCCTTGTCGAAATCACCGTCAGACTCCTGAAGAGCCTTCTTGCAATCCATGATACCGGCGTGTGTGATCTCACGGAGAGCTTTGATCATATCCATTGTGACTGTTGCCATATTATTACTCCTTGTCCTCTGCCTCTTCTTCGGCTTCTGCCTCGGCGTCCTTGTCCTCGAGGTTCTGCTCCTCAAGTGCGGCTGTCTCCTCTGTCGGGAGAGACTCGATGATCTGGATTCCTGTCTCTGTGTCTGCATCGCAAACTGCGTTGGCGATGATCTCGACGAACAGGCTGATAGCTCTGATAGCATCATCGTTGCCCGGGATCGGGTAGGTGATGTCTGTAGGATCGCAGTTTGTATCGACAACTGCGACTACCGGGATTCCAAGTCTCTTTGCTTCCTCGACTGCCAGGGACTCCTTGCGTGTGTCGATGATGAAGATGATTCCGGGAAGCTCTGTCATGTCCTTGATACCGCCAAGGTTCTTGTCGAGCTTTGTC